>JAWXBP010000246.1 GCA_034440135.1 Planctomycetia bacterium | reverse complement strand
ATGCCTTGCCGCGAATCGGATCGGCGACGACGTTCACGGCACCGGGCACCTTGCACACGGCTTTCGCGACACGTTGCGAGGCGTCGACGACGTCGTCGAGACGGTGCCCCAACACGCGAATCCCGACCGTAGTGTTCACGCCGGTGGTCAACATGTCGACCCGATTTTGAATCGGCGTCGTCCAGACGTTCGTCCAGCCTGGCATTTGCAAGGCGCGGTTTAACTCGCCGCCAAAGCCAATAAGTTCGTGGCGGTGAAGGGGGCGGAGCACGATAGTGCCGGCCCAGGCGGCCGTTTCATCGCGCAGCAACGCATCAAACATCGGATGCGGGTCGATCGTGGCCAAGGGGCCAAGTTTGCCGCCATGATGGCCGGCTGCGCGGGGCGGCGGAGTCGTTCGGATTCGCTGGCGCTCTTGTAACGCCGCGATCGTGTCGCGGTCGAGAATTCGCAGTCGCGCGAGCAGCTCTTCGGCCGCGATTTGAATAAAGGTGGCAGGGCCACGTTCCGCGAGTGCGTCATCGAGCGTTTGCGTGGCTTGGCGCCAGTGCGAGGATTGAAACCTCGCCAATTCGGCCATCAAGAAACTATCTGGCGAAGCAGAAGTCTTTCCCATCGCGCTACTGAGGACCTGGAGCGGCCGCCTCCAGCGGGAGAATTCGAGGCCGAGCAAATCTGCTTCTTGTGCGGTGAGTCCTCGTTCGTGAAACAGCTGCGCCATCCTCTTCCACAGTAGATGCACGTCTTCCTCAGTAAGCGACTGGCCGAGGCGCCGGCGCAAACGATCGGGAATGCCATTCAGTACGAGTGCGCGGTCCTCTTCTGTCACCGGGCGAAGCAACACCGCCTCGCGGTCGGCTTGCTCAGAGAACAAGTCGAGCGCATGCGACACGGTGTCGACGGCCAGCTGCGCAATAAACTCTTGTTGGCGTTGATAGCAGTATTCCCGCATGAGGGCATCGTAGCGCGGCAAGCCAGCTACCGCCGCCTCATCGGCCAGTTGATCGTGCGACTGGGCTTCAATGTCGACGCCTGCCATTTCGCGCTCCGTTAGTGCGCGCAACAATGATAGGGCGATGCGCGACGCATCCGACGGCGCAATATGGCGGGCGGGCCAGGTGGCAACTGGCCGGAAATCAACCATCGTTTCGATCATATCGAGCGGCGCCGGATCGGCGGCGGATTCCGCGCGACCGGCTTTGCCAACGACCATCCTGACTTCGGGAAAACGGCATAGCACCATGTCCCGCGCCTTCATGTCGTCTGTGGACTGACTGATCGATGCCCGGGGAATCGTGATCGGCATATCCATGACCATGCCTTCGTCTAAGGGAGGCATGTCAATCCAGCCGAGCGGCGCCATCAAATGTTTGCAGGTCAAGGCGAGCACGACCAAAAACATCGAGGCCAAGATCGCGTTGCGGCCGCGATTTGCGGCGAGCGCGACGAACACTAGCAAGCAAGCCATGATAGCGACTGTGACAACCTGACTGCCCAAGGGCGCAAAGCCAACAATCAATGTGGCGCCAAGCAACACGACGAGCGCGAGCGGGCGATCTAGCAGGTATTCCAGCACAGGGCGATAGACGTCGACCACGCTTCGCACCACCCAACTGGCGCGTTCACCGCGCAGTCGTCCACGGACAAATATCGTGCAGAGGGCGGGAACGAGCGTGATCGCCAACACGCCGACGGCGATCAACGCAAACGATTTGGTATAGGCTAACGGCCGAAACATCTTGCCTTCCAGGCCGCCGAGCGCAAAGACGGGCAGGAAGGAGAGGAGCATGATCAGTATCGCAAAGAACATCGGCCGTCCGACGGTGCGACAGGCAGGCAATACGATGTGCCGCACGTCGCCGGTGACCGGGCGATCGCCGAATTCGGCGTGCAAGCGATGCATGACGTTTTCCGCCATCACGATCGACGAATCGACCAGCACGCCAATCGAGACCACAAGCCCTGCGAGCGACATAATATTGGTTTGAATGTCGGCAATGCCGAACCGACGCAGCGTCCACATCGCCACGAATGAGGCCAATGTGGCCAGCGGCAAGGTAATGGCGATCACGAACGACGTTCGAAAGTGCAGCAAGATAATGAGGACGCACACGGCCGCGGAGAGGATCGCTTCGATAAGCGTCCCCGTGACGGCGCCGACGGCTCCTTCTATCAGCGACGTGCGATCGTAAACCGGAACAATCGCCACGCCTTCCGGGAGCCCTGCGGAGAGCTCGATGAGTTTTTCATGGACTCGGCGAGTCACTTCGAGCGGGTTCTCTCCAGCGCGGATCATCACCACGCCGCCGACCACTTCATTGCCGTCCATTTCGAGCGAGCCGCGCCGTGCTCGTGGGGCGATGGAGGCGGTGGCCACGTCTTCGACAAAGCAGACGAATCCGCCATGCACGTCGATCGGGATGCGTTCGATGTCGCGGATCGCTTGCGCTGCATCGAACGCTTCGCCCCGCGCACCCAAACGACCGAGCCCGCGGACCAGATACTCGGCATTGGTTTGATGGATGACGTTGCCGCCGACCGTGGAGTCAGCCGCTTCGATGGCGCGCAACAGGTCCGGTAACGGGACGCCGTTCGCCGCCAGCTTCCGCGGATCGACCTCGACCACGTATTCTGGCGACATGCCGCCCACGTTCGCCACTTCGGCAACTCCCGGCACAGCGCCGAGTTGCGGACGAATCGTCCATTCCTGGAGCGTGCGTAGTTGGCCGAGGTCGACGCCCGCGCCGTCGAGGACATACCAAAAAATCTGTCCAGTGCTCGCCGCATCCGGTCCCAAACGCGGCGTAACGCCCGGCGGCAAGTGGAGCCGCGCTTCGGCGAGCTGCGACGAGACCTGCTCGCGCGCGGTTTGTCGATCGACGTGCTCCGCGAAGATCACGTTGATCATCGAGAAGCCGGGATCGCTCGATGCGCGCACGACGTCGACGCCGCGCAGGCCTTGCAGCGCCGTGGTGAGCGGGAACGTGACCTGATCGTCAATCTCCAACGGACTATGGCCAGACCATTCTGCGAAGACGACGACCTGACTTTCCGAGAGATCCGGAATAGCGTCGATAGGCGTTTGATAGACCGCCACGATTCCCCAAACCGCCAGCGCCAGGCCGGCCATGATGACCAACCAGCGATGACGAATCGAAAGTTCGATGATGCGGTCGATCATGGGACGAAGGCCATGTGTCGGCGAGACATTATTCCGACTTGGCGGGCTGCTCCGACGATTCGAGTTGATCGATGCATCCGGCACAGCAAACGAAGACTTGTCGGCCGCTGCTGGTAACCTTGATGGGCGCGCCCATCGAGCCGAGCGGCAGACCGGTGACCGGACACGTGCCTTGGCGCTCCGCCGCGGCGCGATCTTGCGGACTCAATTGTTTCAGTGCGGCGGCAATGCGCTGCGATTGAGCTTCGTCCGACTTGTTGTCGGTGGCCGTCGGCACCTTGGCCGTGACGCCTACATTGGGTCCGGCGCCGAAGTAACTGTTCGCGAGCGCCGGGTTCAATCGTGTTTCGGCGTCCAGTAGAAATGCGCCCGCTGCGACGACGCGATCGCCCGACGCAAGGCCGCTCAGCACAGGAAACTGGCCGTCGCTGCTGGGACCTAGCTCGACGCGTACGCGATCGTACATGCCGGGCATGCGCTCAACGTACACGACCCGTTCACGACCAAAATCGACGACGGCGCTTTCGGGTATGGCCAACACAGTTCCGGCCGGCGCGTAACTCTTCACGCGCGGCACGAGTCGCATGCCGTTGCATTCAGCGCATAGATGACCTGGTTCGTCGGCGGTGACACGCGGATGCATCGGGCACCACCAGCCGAGGCGTTCGTTGTCGTGGAGCGTGCGCTCAAGCAACGCTTGCTGATCGAGCGGGCATTTCCCTGGCGCTTCGTGCAGCGTATCCCCATGATTCGGACAGTAGTACACGGAACGCATTTCTCCGTCGCGCATGGCTGGCGGCGATATCGACAGTGCGCGAAATGGCTCGAATGCGGCGGCGGGAACGCGCAGGGTAACGGCGACATATTGTCCGGAGCTCAAAGTACCATCCGGATCGCTAAGTTCTACTCGGACGCGCGGAGCAGCATGGCCGTCGGTTTGAACGAGTTTCAGTTTCGAGACGCTGGCGCTGGCGTCTGACAAACCATCGACATGCAACGAGAGCTGCCCGGCGTCGGCATGGACGGCGAGCGGGATATCGGCACGCGCGATGGCAGCCTCGAAGTCCCATGTCCCTGGCGAGTCCGCCCCAATTGGTGAAATCACACCGCCGACGGCCAGTTCGCGATTAAGCGGGCGATATTCCACCGGCATCGTCAGTACGCCGGCGAGTTGGACGCGCTCGGGCGTGAGCTGCATCCGCGCGGTCACGCCGCTAGGCAGTATGGCCGCGTCTCCTTTCTTTCGCCGGACGAGCGACATTTGACAGATGGGACACTTTTCCGGCCAGTCGGATAACACGCCGGGGTCCATCGGACAAAAATACTCGGTGTCGCTGGAGACGACGGCCTCCGTCTCGGCGACATTTCGCAACTTTCGCAGGAACCAATCAAACCGCGATTGCAGACTGCTCCATCCGCCAAACACGAGCAGCAGCGCTGCCAGCAAGATGATGAATCGAAAGCGCACTTCGAGGACGCGCAATAGCCAAGTGACTCGACCAAACCGGCCTGGCCTGGGCGCTACGTCCGCGGCCGCATCCGGGACGCTCATGGGCCTTGTCCGGCAGCTTCCGGCTCCTCGATAACTTCGAGTGTCGCGGATTTCTCACTCTCGGCCGGCATGGCGTGATCCCAATGCGCCAGCATGTCATAGTCTTCCTGACGAAATACCCAGAGGGGGTCGATGCCAACGACCAGATACCGGCACTTCAACTCTTCCGGCGGATTGGCGAGCGTGAGTTTTACCGCGAACGCTCGAGCGTTGGTCGCTGGCGTCTCGCCAAGAATGTCGAAGCGCGCCAGCTCGCGGCCCGGCGCGCGAAAGTTGTCGACGAGTTCGACGCCGATGCTAGATTCCGCGTTGCGAATGGGGTCTACCTTGGCTTGTCCTTTGCTCCAAGCGTTGAGAGACGCTTCCACGGCGTTGCGCGCCAAGTCGGTGTTGGGCACGAAGTCCGCCGCGCCGCGCGGCTGGCATCCGGGAACCATCGCGCCAAGGCACGCCATGATCGCGACGAGCGAACTGCGCTTCGCGGCGATCGGGACGTGGCGGCTCATTGCAATTGCACTGGCTCCTTGCCGTTCCGCGTTCCCAAGCCGCGCCATGCCACGAGGTCAATCGTATCGTTCACGAAATGTGCGGAGCCATCGGCCATCAACACGTTGACGCCACCGGGATGGCGGCTCGACGGCGGCACCTGCATGGCCATATTGGTCATCGAGCCGGGGAAGCCCGTCCCGCCGCAGGTGTTCTTGTTCGGCGTGGTCACGTGGTTGTAAAGCGTGCAGCAGTTCTCTCCCATCACCCAACTCCAGCCCCATTTGCTGGTCAGCGGCGTGGCGGTGGTGACGTCCATATTAGTGCAAGTGCTGTACGTCGCATCGAGCGTGGATTGGTGGGACATGACGAACATATCGCTGCGCGGGTCAGGCACTCCTTGCCCGCGAAGCTTTTCGCTGAGCAGAGCGGTGTTGCTGGCGCCGTCCTTTAGGTCTCCCATGCGCACATGGCTGAGATAGAAGAGGACGCCTGTCTGCACTTCGCCCGGCGAGACGTCGCTCGAAGCTCCCGGCTTGTGACCGCGATCACAAAGCCAGCCGCCTTGGTTTCCGGCATAGTTGTTTTGCCCAGGCCAATCGCCAGCGATTGCGAGATCGGAAGGACACAGAAATGTGGGAATCTGCGTACGGCAAATCTCCGCATTCTCACGATTAGGATTCTGAAAGGCCGGCATGAACGCAACGGCGCCACCCATACCAGGCGTTTCGGGTGGCATCTTGAAATTGATCGCACGTTGTACCGCCGTCTGCTCCAATTGCGGCAAGATCAATGCATGCATCGACCAGCGGGCGTATACCGGAGCGCCGGGGTAACTTGCTCCCTTGCCGAACGGAAAGAGATTGAAGGCCGAGTGGTAGCTGTGAAGCGCTAACCCAATCTGTTTGGTGTTGTTCGTGCATTGCGCACGGCGCGCCGCTTCCCGGGCGATCTGCAGCGCCGGCAACAGCAACGCGATCAAGATGCCGATGATCGCAATCACGACCAACAATTCGACGAGCGTGAACCCACGACGATGTCGAAACATAGAAGTCCCCACAGACGGTGTGTACGCCGAGAAAGTGTAGCTTGAGAAGTGCGAGCGGACCGGGCGAGTGGAACCACTGGGCCAACGAAAAACCCTTCGCGCAGGGCCAACCGGCCAGCGCGAAGGGCGATCATGACCCCCCGTTGGTTTCTGGCTCTCAGTTTATCACCTCTGAACGCCGGGTCAACAAATCGACGTGCGAGTCAGCTATCCATGGCAACTGGAGGCATTCAAATGCTACCACGGACGTATCCATTGCCTTCACGTCAGTTCATGCAGCCCGGTGCCCAGATCTGTGACTTCCTCTAGCAATACGACGACTTTCCGCTGACGATGAAGGCATCCAGATGCCGCGGCCAGCTTGGAAGAAGGTCTCGAAGAAGCGCTCACGGTCGTGCGGCTGAACGAACCATGGCCACGATGCCCGCCTTGATCGCTTCGGGCAGCCGTGGCCAAGCCTCGACGACGGTGGCCAAATTGTGGTCAATTGTGGACTGACGGGCTTCGAGTGCGCCGGATTCTGCGCCACTTTCGACCCTAATCCCTGTTTTTTGCGAGGAATCAGGACTGTGTTCGACTCCCGCTGGGGGTATTGAACAAGATTGCAGTACATCGCAAGATGTCGCAAACCCCGGCAAAACCGAGGTTTTTTGTTGGGTAGCCGTGGCAACGTGCGATTCCTCACCGCTACCTGCGCGTGTTTGCTGCGCCGGATTCTGCGCCGCTTTTTTTTGCGCCGCTTTTAGCCAGCGGTGACGGGCAGGTAGCGACCTCCCCAGCGTCTGCGAAATGAGCATCGGTCACTTGCAGGTAACGTTTGCTGGCGATCGGGGCACTGTGCCAAGCCACGCTCGACAACTCCGCCGCCTACAACTCCGCCGCCTACAACAACGCCTGGCGAGAACGCCTCAAGGCGGACAGGCGCGTCGTCGTTTTCGCGGCCACCCAAGCCGAGCGCGCCGGCGATTCGCCCAGCCTGCGCCCATCGTTTCACGACTTATGGCGCGGAAGAACTCTATACCGTCGAGTCTAGTTCGCCGCTAAGAGTAGACGTCTACTCGAAATCTACGACGACTCACCCTCGGTTGCGCGTCGGGCTAGTGTGGAAGATTTCGCAGGCCCTTAAACGCGCTAATCGTAGGCGCCGTTGAGGACCGGATTGGTGCTTTTTTCCGCGCCTGTGGTGGTGCGTTGCCCGTGACCGGGGTAGACGACGGTCTCGTCCGGCAGCGTGAACAGCCTCGTGCGGATGCCGTGAAAGAGCTGCTCCCGGTTGCCGTCGGGAAAATCCCAGCGACCGGTGCTGCCGGCAAACAAAACGTCGCCGCCGAAGACGAACGGCGGCGACGCGCCGCGGGCGATGAAGACGATGTGGCCGATGGAATGGCCGGGAATCTCCGCGACCTTGAACTCGAAGCCCGCGGCGCTGACGATGTCGCCTTCGTCCAGCAGGCGATCGGCGGGCGGACTGGTGATCGGCATGCCGAAGCCAAGCGACAGATTCAGTGCGGCGCTCGCCAGTTTCGGCGCGTCGCCGCGGCCGATCACCAACGGGCATTCGGGCCACAGGCGTTTCATTTCGGCGTTTCCGGCGATGTGATCGGCGTGGCCGTGCGTGTTGAGAATCATCGCTGGCGTGAGTTGTTCCCGTTCGACGTAGGCCACGATCTGTTCCGGCTCCAGGCCAGGGTCGACGATCAGGCAATCGTCGCGCCCCTCGAAGCGGGCGACGAAGGTGTTTTCCGCAAAGGGAGCGGAGACGATCCGGCGTACGTGGTAGGTCGAGCTCATGAAGCGGTCGGCAAGGGTGGGCTGCCACGGCGACGGCGCGGCGAACTATAATTCGTAAGTGACGTCCGATCAGTAATCGTAGCGTGAAGGACTCTCCGGAGGGACTGCCTTGAGCCAGCACGGACCCGAAGTACGCATCGACCGGCGACTATGGGCGCTAGGCGGTTTCTTAGCCATCGCGCTCGGCGGGATTATCGCCGCAGTGCTGTACGCGGTCACGATCGATCGGCCCTGGGCAGAAACGGCCGCGAAAAACGCCAACTCCGGCAAGCCGCCACTGCGCGTGCCGCGCATCTCGACGCGCGAAGCGGGCCGCGCCTTCCGTGAAGGGGCCGAACGTCCCAGCTACGAAGAAACCGAGCCGTTCGAGGACGTGTTCGCGGTTATCGCGGCTGCCATCGACCAACAGGACGTCGAGTTGTTTGTCGGCCTCGTGAACCAAGAGGCGCTGATCGAACAGATCAATCGCCAGGACCCGGGCAGGCCGCTGGAACTCGATGATGCGCGGCGCATTGCCGCGGGAATGGTCCAGCACTTCGTCCACAATGCGGAAGGAGCCGGGGGCGAGGATTTCGAGATTTGCCGCATCCGCCTGACCGAAACGGACGGCGTCCAAAACGCTACGGTGTATACGCGCCGCTACGTATTCAATCGGGAGGCGACCGCGCGCCAGGTGTGGTCGCTGCGCTATGGCGACTACGACTGGGAAGTCTACGACCTGGCCGACGTCGGCACGGGATTGCGCGCGTCGACCGTGGCCGCGGAGTGTGCGCGCGACGGCATTCCGGCGCCGACCGTGGAGGCGTTGATGAACTACCTGCCGAAGATGATCGCCGAAGAGTATGGCGAGGCCTGGTCGAAGATCGAACCGCTGCAGTCGATACCATTGCCACCATCATTGGCGGCATATCGCGCGTATCTCGCCGTCGACGCCAGGCAACGGCTTCGCTACCAGTTCACGCCAGAGGAAATTGACGCGGCCTATCGGAAGGTGGAAGAACTTGCGCCGCGAATGCCAGCGCTCATTGGACGCAAAGCGTGGCGAGCGCTGATGAACGAACGATTCGACGAGACGTTGGAGCACGTCGATCGCTACACGCGCACGCTGGGGATCGATCCTGGCATTCTGATGGTGAAGGCGCTGGCGCTCGCCGGATTGAAGCGCAACGACGAGGCCGTGGCGGTGCATCGCCAGGCATTGGCGCTCGTACCTTACGACGTAGAACACATCGGCCAGCTTGCGCGGCTGCTGCCGAAGGAACAAAGCGGCGAGATCGTCGCCGAGTTCCGTAAGATTCGCGAGGCCCATGACTGGTTCGCCAGCCTGGGCGAGGAACTATTGAGCGTCGAAGAATACGACGACCTTGACGCGGTGATCGGCGCGATGCGGGAAATGGAACCGACGAATCCCACGATCAACTACTATCAGGGCAAAGTGCTGCAGCACCGCGCAGAGTTTGAAGTCGCGGCCGAGACCTACGCGGCGTCGTTCAAGCTCGTGGAGGATGAGGAGCAGTTGCAGTACTACGTGAGCGGCTTCATCACCTGCATGTTGGCGGACCTCCGCGCGGAGGACGCCTACGGTCGCGCGCCGCTGTCGCGCTACGCATTCGAGCAGATCGCGGACCGCTTGCTGCATCCGCAGAACTACGTGTATGCGTATCCAGAAGATTCCGAGTTCACGAAGGTAGCCGGCGAGGCGCCGGAACAGCGCGCGAAACGGCACGAATTGTATCGCACGGTGGCTGGCCGACATTTGCCGATCGAGCCGGATGATCCGTGGCTGACGTACTACGACGGCCAGTTGTGCGTCAAGGAAGAACGGTACGAAGACGCTGAGCGCATCTTTGCTGGCGTCGCGGGCAAGGAAATGGAAGAAGGCGTGCGCGAGTCGCTTCGCCTGGCGCGGTTAAACGCATTGCATCGCGCTGGCCGGGACAAGTTTGCCTACGAAAACGTCGCTCCGACCGATGAGACGTTCGAGCAATTGGCCCTAGACTGCGAGTTAGAATCGAAATGGGACGCACTGATCGAACTCGTCGAGCTGCGCCGCCGGGATGCGCCGACCGAACCGATGTTGGCGTACTACGAAGGCGTAGCGGCCAGCGGCCAGGGTCGCACGGACGCCGCGATCGGTTTGCTGCAAGAGTTCGTCAAGATCGCCGAGCTGCCGGCTGATGCAGCCGACGGCGAATCAAGCGACGCCAGCTATCACGCCTTCGGCGCCCGGACCGAACTGATTCGTTGCCTGGTGAAAGTCCAACGTTGGGACGAGGCGCTCACTGAGACTTCGCGATTCGAACAAAAAGAGAGCGCCGCCATTTTCGGCCTACTGGTCCATCTAGCTCGCGGCGATCTGGCTACCGCTGAAGCGTCGATGCAACGTCTCGCGGAATTGAAAGTCCAACTCTCCTTCCTCTATGAGGACGAAGACATCGGCCCGCTGCTGCGCAGCGATGCGGCTAAACCGCTGCGAGAAAAATACCCCGAGCCGAAGCCCGAACCGTCGGCGCATGATTGACGGCGCATATTGCGAAGTCGCGACTATTTCGGCAGCAGCGCCAACAACTCCTGATGCGGGCGCGGGATCACGTCGGCCATAATCAATTTGCCGCCGAGGCGTTCCACGGTTTGCTTGCCGGCGGCGATCGCCGCTTGCACCGCCGCGACGTCGCCGCGGACGACGATCGTCACGTAGGCCGCGCCGATTTTCTCTTTGCCCACCAACGTGACCGAAGCGCTTTTCAGCATCTCGTCCGTGGCGTGCAGGGCGGCCACCAGGCCTTGCGTTTCCAATAGTCCGATGGCGTCGGGCGTCGTCATGTGTTCCTCACGAGGAATGCGGGCGTCGTAGATTTCCAACAGCGGACTGTAAACCGGTTTGGCGTGAGCGAGGCGGACGACCTCAGCCGTCGGTCCGGAAAGAATGGTCAGCAGCGAAGTCGCGCCCATCCGCTGGGCCAACGCCACGCCAGCCTCGCCGGCCGCCTGCACGGCGTCGACTTCCCCTTCCAGAATAATGCACTGGGCCGGACTGTCCGTGCTCTCGATCGCCACAATCCGCACGCCAGCCGCCTTCGCCGCATGGTCCGCGACCAACAGCGAGGGAGTGAGATTGCTGACTTCGAGCAGGGCGAGTGGCATGGGCAGGCGGGAGGGGAGAGGCTGTAGGCTGGAGGAAGCGGATACGCGATGCGCCAGTATGGCTAGCGTAGCTTACGAGGGCCAGTCGGGGGCGATGGGATTTGACCGTTCGGCGCGGGAAGCATAGCCTCATGGTCGGTGTCGGAACGCTTCGCTTCTAAATGGTTTCACATGTCCCCCGCTTATTTCCGCGTTTTCCTGACGTTTGCCCGCAATAGTCTCGTGCGGGATATGACGTACCGGTCGAACTTTCTGATCAACGCCTTGACCAGCGTGTGCTGGATGGCGATGAATCTGGGGTTCTACGTGCTCGTATTCTCCACCGTCGAAGTGGGGGGCATGAAGCTCGATTTGGGGGCCGGCGGTTGGGGGCGTTATCAGTTTTTCGTGTTCATCGCCACCTCGATGATCATCAACAGCCTGGTGCAAACGTTTTTCATGCCGAACGCCGAGGAGTTCAGCGAATTGATCCGCACGGGCGGGCTCGATTTCGCGCTGCTGAAACCGATCGATACGCAGTTCCTGATTTCGCTGCAACGCATTGAATGGGCGTCGCTCGCCAACTTCGTGTTCGGCCTGCTGTTGCTGGGCTACGCACTTTTGCGATTGGACTACACGCCTGGGCCCGTGTCGATCGTGCTCTACGCTTTGTACATCCTCTGCGGCGTGGCGATTCTCTACAGCCTGACCGTGGCGCTGGCGGCCACCAGTATTTGGCTGGGGCGCAATCAATCGCTGTACGATTTCTGGTTCTACCTGACGAACTTCTCGCGCTACCCGATGGAAATCTACGGCGGCAACGCGATGGGCGTCGGGCTGCAATGGTTGTTCACGTTCCTGATTCCCGTCTTGGTCGTCGTGAACATTCCGGCGCGGCTGTTCACTCGGCCATTGTCGGAGCAGTCCTGGCCACTGGCGCTATTCACCATCGTGGCGACCGCGCTCAGTTTTATCGGCTCCCGCTGGGTCTTTCGCCGCGCACTCTTGAGCTACCGCAGCGCGAGTAGCTGAAAACGCGAAGCGTTGAACTGCCACATCGGCCCTGGCGGGGAATTCGGGCTTGGGATATGTTGAGCGGCGCGCGTTGTAGTGGAGGCGGGTGGCAAATCTCATTGAGGAATCATGATGTCCGCACGCACAATGGAACCGCTCAGTTACGATCCGCGCGGCGCTTTTCTCGAAACCACTGGGATTGCGCCCGCCGACTTAGAGGCGCTGCGCCCGCGGCTGCTCAAGGCGCGCGACGAAGTGCTGAGTGATGCCGAATTGTGGGCGAAAGGCGCCGCGGTTCCCGAAGCGAAGCATCCGTTGGACGCCGGCTTCACGTTCTTGCCGGATCGTTTGCTCGCCGAGTATCGCGACCAGGGCGCCACCAGCGAAGTGGGCCGCATCATTGCCGCGGCGAACCGCATTGCCGAAGCCGTCGATCGCATCGTCGTCCTGGGCATCGGCGGCTCCTACATGGGCGCGCGGGCGCTGCTGGAATCGTGCTGCCACGCGTATCACAACGAATTGCCGCGCGCGGCTCGCGACGCCCGGCCGAGGATTTCGTTCGAAGGAAACAACGTCGATAACGACGCCTCGCAAGGATTGCTCGATCTCTTGGGTCGCGGCGCGGAAGCCAAGAGCGTCGACGATCGCTGGGGCATCCTCGTGATCAGCAAGTCCGGCGGCACGCTGGAAACCGCCGCCGCCTTCCGGCAGTTTCTCGCCGCGCTCCGGCAATCGACCGGACGGGACGCGAATCGCTTGGCGCAGTTGGTCGTCCCCGTGACCGGGCCGAGCGGGCGGCTGTTCGATCTGGCGAAAGCGCTCGGCTGTCCCGATGTGTTCAATATTCCCGACGGCGTCGGCGGGCGGTTTTCGATTTTCACCGCGGTCGGCCTGTTGCCGGCGGCGGTGCTGGGCTTGGACATCGTCAAGCTGCTGGAAGGCGCCGCGCTGGCGAACGCGCACTTTCAAACGCAGCCGCCGGGGCACAACGTGGCGCTCGATTACGTCGGCGTCTGCCATCTGATGGAAGAAAAACGCGGCGCCACGATTCGCTTGCTTTCCACTTGGGGCAAGGGACTCGAAGCCGCGGGGCTGTGGTACGACCAGCTCCTCTCCGAAAGTCTCGGCAAACAGGAAAAAGGCGCCACGCCGATCACCGTCGTCAACACGCGCGACCTGCACTCGCGCGGGCAGCAACATCAAGAAGGCAAGCGCGACAAGCTGGTCACGAATGTGATCGTCGATCGTTACAACCGCGATCGCCTGGCCATCGGGCGTTCCGACTTGGATCAAGACAAGCTCAACGAACTCGCCGACAAGACATTGCCGGACGTGATGGCGGCCGCGATCGCCGGCACCAACGAGGCCTATCGCGAAGACGGACGCCCCACCACCGACCTGCATCTGCCGCGGCTGGACGAAGCCACGATGGGCCAGTTTTTCCAGATGCTCATGCTCGCCACCGCCACCGAAGGCCGCCTGATCGGCATCAACCCTTATGGCCAGCCCGGCGTGGAAGGCTACAAGAAACACATGAATGCGTTCTTGCGAGGAAAGAAGTGAGTTGAGAATGTCGAATTTCGAAATCCGAATGACGAATGCTTAAATGTCGAATGAAAGAGCCGACTCAGCATTCCGTCACTCGACATTCAGTCATTCGGATTTGATTCGACATTCGGATTTCGTCATTCGACATTCAATCTCAGACCCTCGTTTCAACCCAAAACCTCGGTCCTCCCCATGTCTGCTCAACTCACCTGGCTTGGTCACGGATCTTGGTTGATTGAAACGGCGGGGCACAAGTTGCTGCTCGATCCGTTTCTCGACGATTCCCCCACCGCCCCGGTGCGCGCCGCGGATGTGTCGGCCGAGTTCATTCTCGTCTCGCACGGGCATTTCGATCACGTCGCCGATGTCAAGAAAATCGCCGAGCGGACCGGCGCGAAGTTGATTGCCAACTACGAAATCTGCGAGTGGTTCCAGCAGCAAGGCGTCAAGCACGTTGATCCGATGAACATCGGTGGCGCGACGAAGCAACCGTTCGGCCGCGTCAAACTCACGGTGGCCCATCACAGCTCGACGATGCCCGACGGCGCGGCGGGCGGCGATCCCGGCGGGTTCCTGCTAGAACTGCCCGGCGCGCGGATTTATTTCGCCTGCGATACGGCGCTCTTCAGCGACATGAAACTGATCGGCGCCGGCGGGCTCGACCTGGCGGTGCTGCCGATCGGCGACCGCTACACGATGGGCCCCGACGACGCGATTGTGGCCATCGATCTCCTCCAGCCGAAACGCGTCGCCCCGGCGCACTACAACACCTGGCCCCCCATCGCCCAAGACGTCCACGCCTGGGCCCACCGCGTACGGATCGAAACGCACGCCATCCCCATCGTGGTCGAACCCGGCGGCAAGTTCAGCTTGGATGGCTAAGCAGCGCTCCATTTTCACGAACCTGTGGGAGGCGTCTCCGACGCCGATGGTGAGGACGTCGTATTCACATTCAGCGACGATCCCAGCACGCGCTGATGAATACATCGCCGGGGTAGGTCATGTCACAAGATGAAAACCCCTACGCCTCACCGCGAACCTCTCTGAGGCCAGAGCCTACCGGCGAACGGTCGCGTTTTGCCAGTCTCTCTGGCGTTTTTTTGATTGCTGACTTGTGTCTTTCAATGTTGTCACTCTTGATATCAATTGTGACCACGATTGCGAGACCCATCAAACCAGATTGGTCGGATTGGATCGTCCGAGTTGCGATGCAGTACGCCTGCCCTTGCTTGGGACTGATCGCCATGTCCCTACTCATTCAGAGGCACAGGAGAGGTTTAACGGTTGCGTACATTGCCGGCGCAATGGGGATAGTAGTGGCTGCTATTCATGGCGTCAGGCTGATTTGGGAATTTGGCTCCATCCCCCGCCCTCTTGTCGTGCCACTAGGCAAACTACTCTGGCTACCTGTGTTGTTCGTGCTGATTCCTGCCGTATGGAATTGCTTTTATATCTACGCAGCCCGGACATTCGCAAAGAAGTGATGCCGACAGTTGCAGGCCTATGTAGAACGACTCTGCCACAACGCTCTCACTCCCCGACCGCCAGGCACTTCAAAACCTTCATATCTCGGGCAAACAGCCTCCCATTCGCCAGCGCCGGCAGCGGCTGCGTCGTGGTTTCGAACAACTGCGTTTCCGCGAGTGCCTCATAACCCTGCGGTGACGGTTGAAACAGCACCAGTTGGCCGCTCGTCTTGAGCGCCAGCGCCTTGTCGCCGGCCAGCACCAGCGTGGCGACGCCGTAGCCTTCCTCGGTCCATTTCACGTTGCCGTCCACCGGGTTGAAGCAGCGGAGCCGCGCCACGCCCACGTCTTCGCGCCCGTCGACGCCATAGAGTAACCCGTCTTTCGCGATACACGTCGCGTATTGGCTCGACATCACGTCGTCGCGCCGCCAGAGTTCTTTCGCTCCGTTTGCATCCATCTGCGCCGCCACCGCGCCGACGCCGTAGCTGGCCGAGCAGAATAATAGATCGCCCAGCACCAGCGGCGTAGCGGCGTTTACCGTCGGTCCGGATCTGCCGAACGGGAATTGAAACAATACGTGCCCGTTCTCCGGCGCGATCGCCACTACGTTCATGCGCGTGACGAATAGCGCCCGCGCCTTTCCGCCCAACGTGACCAACGTCGGCGCGGCGTAGCTGGCTTCGTCGTTTGTGGCGGTCCACAATGTTTTGCCGTCGCTCACGGCCAGCGCGACGATCCCCGCCGCCGCTTTGCCCCCCACGTTCACCAGTACGCGATCCCCGACGACCAGCGGCGCGCTGCCGACGCCGAAGTACGCGTCGCGGACCTTGTAATCTTCGTTGAGCGCGCGGGACCACAAAGCCTTACCGTCAGTCAAGGCGACGCAATGCAAGTCGCCGGCGGCGCCCAGGAGAAACACGCGGTCGCCGGCAATCGTCGGAACGCAGCGCGGGCCGTTGTCGGCGTGATAGCCGCCGGCGTAACTGGCCGGAAACGCGGTGCGCCATTGCGGGGCGCCATCCGCCGCGGCGAGGCACTCGACAACCTCCTCGTCCCCCACGCGATGAAACAGAATCACGCGCTCGCCCATCACGGCCGGCCCGGCCAGCCCGGCGCCGACTTCGCGCTGCCATAACAGCTTCGGCCCATTGCCCGGCCATGTCGCGGCCAACCGCTCGTCAACGGCGATGCCATTCCGCGCCGGGCCAAGAATCTGCGGCCAATCGCCGGCTTTCACCATCGTTGAGGAAAGCAAAAACGATTCGGCAAGAATCGACGCGAGCAAAACGCAGCGTGCGAAGGAATTCACAAGGCAACTCCAGCATGACGGGGGACGATCAATAGAGTAGCGTGTGGGCCGCCTCCTCGCTAAGCTACGGCGCGGTAGTTCACTCAAAAAACATCTCCACGTAGGAGTTTCCGGGATGCAGCAGCTTGTTCGTTTCGCCGACGCCGAGGGGCAACCGCAACTGGGCATTTTGGAATCGCAACGCGTCTTTCCGGTCGCCGCCGTACGGCCCGAGTTGCGGCTGTTCGATGTGCTCGAAGACGCCGAGCCGGCACGGGTCGTGGCAGAGCTACGGGAATCGCTCAGTGAGTGGATCGCACTTGAGGACGTGCGGCTGCTGGCACCCATCGATAACCAGGAAGTCTGGGCGGCCGGCGTCACGTACAAGCGCAGCCAAAAGGCGCGGATGGACGAATCCGAAGGGGCCGCGCGCTTCTACGACATGGTCTACACCGCGCCGCGCCCGGAGTTGTTCTTCAAAGCGACGCCGCATCGCGTCGCTGGCCCGGAGCAACCTGTCCGCATCCACAGCGACTCGAAGTGGAACGTGCCGGAGCCGGAATTCACGCTGGTGCTCAATTCGCGTTTGGAACTGGTCGGCTACACCATTGGCAACGACATGAGTTCCCGAGATATCGAGGGCGAAAACCCGCTTTATCTGCCGCAAGCCAAGGTCTACGACGGCTGCTGCGGGCTCGGTCCGGCCGTCACCTTGATCGACGACCTACCGCCGCTTCCGGAAGTCGGCATCCGCTTGAAGATCACCCGTGCCGGCGCGGAAGCGTTCTCGGGTCGCACCGATCTGGGACAAATGGCCCGTACGTTCGACGATCTGATCGGCTACCTGGGCCGCGACAACTCCTTCCCGAACGGGGCCTTTCTGCTCACCGGCACTGGCCTGGTGCCGCCGAACGAGTTCACACTGGCGGTCGGCGATATCGTGGAAATCGAGATCGACGCCATCGGTCGCCTGATGAACCCGGTTGAACAGGGATAGGCAGGCATAGCGCCGCTAAGCCCAGGGAAGGCCCTCGAAGTCTTCTCTGTCTTCTCGGGACTTTGGTGGCCTTCCCTGGGCTTGGAGCAAGTTGCGCAGTAGCAGCACCCCCCGGTCTCCCTTGACGCCCCGACGCGGGGGCTTCTATACTTCGCGCAATCGCTTTTGTGGGGCCGCTTTGCGCGCGTCCCGAGGGTCTCTTTCGCGTCCTGAGTTTGGCTATGAAATCTGAGCGCCGTCACGAGTTGAAGGAAAACGAGTTGGCCGACTGGCTGGAGAAGTCGATCGACGCCGTCGCCCCTTATACCAAAGCGATCCTGGGCGGCATCGTGGCATTGGTCGTGCTGTTTCTGGCCTATTCCTTCTGGCAGAGTCAGGCGGAAGCTGCCGAGCAGGCCAATTGGGACCAGTTCTACGCCGCTGCCGAGGCGACCGACGCCGAGGCCGAAATGGTCAAGGTCGCCGAGGCCCTTCCGAAGGAACCGGCCGGCCTCTGGGCGCGGCTTTACGCGGCCGATCGCCAGCTCGCGGAAGGGACGCAAAACTTGTTCAACAACCGCGCCGCGGCGCGGCCGAAACTCAAAGAATCGGCGGCGAACTACCACGCCGTCGCGGAAAACGCCGCCGGCAAGTACGCAGCTCTGGTCGAGCGAGCCACTTATGGCGAAGCCAAGGCGTACGAAGCCCTCGGAGAAAAAAGCGATCTGGACGCCGCGCAAAAGCTTTATCAGCAACTCGTCGAACAATACGCCGGCGGGGCTTTGGCGGCCGACGCCGAGCGACGCGTCGCGGATTTGAAGCGTCCGGCCACGAAGGAGTTCTACGATTGGTTCGTGACAGCCACCCCGCTGCCGCCGCCATCCGCCGGCACGCCGGGCATTGGACCGGCCTTCGATCCCTCGAACGTGCCAACACCGCCGTCGGACACCCCCACGACGGTCGAACCTGGCTTCGATCCGTTCCAGCAGGATGGCGCCAAGGCCCCGCAAACGGACGTTGCGCCGGTCGATTCTGGCCTCCCGACCGAAACTCCGCAGCCGTAGTAGCCGCTCCCTGCCACGAGCCAGTGATCCCATCCACTGCTTGCGCAATCTTTGCGCAGGGCAAAAACATGGCACAAGATTTTTGGAGATTCTCCTAGCGTCCCCCCTGATTGTTGGTTTCTAATTCCCCCCCGACTACCTATACTTTAGGCGTCATCGCCTCGCGCCCAGGCGTTCAACGAAGGCGCACGGCAATTCGCTGAGGGGGATGCTTTTCGCATGATTCGCTTGAGCGCGCTCCTGTTCTTCGCGTTGGCGATGGTTTGCCTGCCGGGCTGCGGCGGGAACAAGGTTCAAGGTTTGCCGACCGACGAACAGAACATGAAGGCCATCGCGCTCTTGTACGGCGAGTTCAGTTCGTCGAAGCGGAAGCCTCCGGCCAACCTGGAGGAGTTCAAGAAATACCTGGAAGCGACCAAGGCTAATCCAGCGGCAGTGATCACCTTTGAAGGCGACGTTGAGACTTTCCTGACTTCACCCCGCGACAAGAAGCCCTATGTGTTTATTTGGAACGTGACGCCCCAAGTGGGGAAGTATGATCCGATCGCCTATGAGCAAGAGGGCGACGGCGACAGCCGCTTAGCGGCGTTTGGCGGCGGGTCTGTCGTGGATCTCGATCCCGAGCAGTTCAAGCAACTCGTGCCGAACGCCAAATAGCGCCCATTCGACACTTTACTGCATCCAAGAACAGGATTGAAACGTACCAACTGATCGAGAGCTGCTCGGCGCGGGCAAGGCGGCGGCGGTTCATTGTCCGTGGCGGGCTGGTGTCGGAGACTACTTTTCCAAGCCTCAGTTCATTCGAAGAAGGAGAGCCTCATGCCTCGTGGCTCAACGCGCCGATCCGCCGGGTTTACGTTGGTGGAATTGCTGGTGGTGATCGCCATCATTGGCATTTTGATTGCATTGCTGTTGCCCGCGTTGCAGGTGGCGCGCGAAGCCGCTCGCCGGACGCAATGCACGAACGGGCTGAAGCAGATGACGCTGGCGATGCACACCTTCGAATCGAGCAACAAATCCTGGCCGCAAGGCGGGACCGATCCCTGGCCATTGCCATGGTACGATCCAAAAAATCCGGCCCACCAGGCCGAGTACAAAGCACAGTTCTACCCGTCAACACCGATCCCGTCAGACGCGCCGAAAATCATGGGCATGAGTTGGGCCTTTGCCATCCTGCCTCACATCGAGCAATTGGGGCTTTCCAAACTGCCGGACGAGAACCAGATGGCCAGTGTGGCCGTGCCGTTCTATTTTTGTCCCTCGCGCCGGGCGCCAGCCGCGCAACAAACCAATTCTCGCTCGGGCGTGACCTATCGCTATCTGATTGACTATGCGGCTGCGGTGCCGACGAAAATTGGGCAATCGCGTGGCGGACCGGTGTTGCAATTGGAGGGAGACGGCGCCGTTGACGCGTTCTGGGGCGGATCAGCATACACGCATACCATTGGTCCCAGGAGTCCCACCAGGGTATTCAATGGTATCGTGACGAGGACCTGGATCGCGAAGCCCACCACGTATGCGAAGATCAAGGACGGGGCGTCCAACACGATGGTGCTCAGCGAGAAACGGCTTGCTCGTCTCGAGTACGAGACCGGCGAGTGGCACGACGACCGTGGTTGGACCGATGGCTGGGATCCAGACGTAATGCGTTCGACGGGCTTCGCTCCGCTCCCGGATGGTGAAGGAAGGACATCCTCGTCGGCCGGCACAGGAGCTGGGTTCGATGGATTCCTCGGCTATCGCTTCGGCTCGGCGCATACGTCCGGGATTAACGCCGCGTTCGCGGACGGCCGCGTAACGCACATCGACTACGCCGTCGATCGTAACGTCTTTGCCTACTTGGGCGACCGCCGCGACGGCGTGGCATTTGAGTTGAAGTACTAGACGATACGTCGCTGAAAGCAAGACATCAGCATAAGCGAGGGCCGGCAACGGCTCTCGCTTTTTTGTTGCGCCAGAGTGGTCAGCAACTACCGAAACAAGCCCGCCAGCGCCAATTCGAAGTCCGGAATCAAGTCCGCTAGAGTCACCGTGGCGCTAGCGTCGAAGGTGCGGGCCTCGGTGTTGGCGCGATGTTCGGTGAGCGACTTCGACTGCGGGTCGACGACCCAAACGCATTGCACGCCGGCCCGCAGGTAATCGTTCACCTTGCGTGCGAGGTACTTGCGCGTGTCGTTCTTGCTAACGACTTCGACGACCAGCGCGGGGATGGTCTCCAGGTAACCTTCCGGCGTAAGCTGTACGGGCAACTGCGCGCTGGAGATAAAAGCGGCGTCCGCGCCGACCACGCGGTCCGGATTGCGGCGCAGTACGATGCCAACTTCGCCGCAACTGGCGAGACCGTGGCCACGATCTTCACCCTGTTGCCGGAGTGCCGCGACAATCCCGCTTTCGACGGAACCATGTAAGAAACCGGGCGGCGACATGGAGATAAGTACTCCGTCATCAAGTTCGTAGTGGACTGGGCCAGAAGGCAGCTCCGCTGGCAGTTCCGCCAGATCGGCGGCGGTCATGAGCCGTGGCGCATAGTCCGTCACCGGCGTGAGCGGCACGTAAGCGGCGGGGTGATCAGTAGCCATGCATAGGTCTCCACATTGCGAACTTCAGCATATCATACCCGCGGGGACGGCGTCACGCTTTCACTCCGCCGGGCCATTCGACCTTTGAAATCGCCGCCAGCGCCAACACCAGCGACTGCGTACCGCTGCGGCCGTGGCCTTGGGCCTTGAGGGCGATGTAGAGTTGCTCCGCCAAGGCCAGGCCCGGCAACGCCAGGTCCATGCGCCGGGCCTCGGCCAAGGCGATGCCCATGTCCTTGATGAAATGCTCGACGTAAAAGCCGGGCTTGAAATCGCCGTTAATCATCCGGGGGCCGTAGTTGGCGAGCGACCAACTCCCGGCCGCGCCGGGTCCGACCGATTGCAGCACCGTGTTCAGATCGAGGCCGGCGCGGTGTGCATAGAGCAGCGCTTCGCAGACGCCGATCATGCCGGTGGCGATCAGCGTTTGATTGACCATCTTCGTGTGCTGTCCGGCGCCGGCGGGGCCCTGATGCACAATCGTCTTGCCCATCGCTTCCCAGCACGGCTGCAGCGCGGCGACCACCTGGGCGTCGCCGCCGATCATGATGGAGAGCCGCGCTTCGCGCGCGCCGATGTCGCCGCCGGAAACCGGCGCGTCCACCGCGTGGACGCGGCGTTCCTTCGCGCGCTCGGCGATTTCTACCGCTAGCGACGGTTCGCTGGTGGTCATGTCAACCAGGATGGCGCCCGCCTTCGCGCCCGCCAGCGCGCCGTCGTCGCCGAGCAACACTTCGCGAACATCGCGCGGATAGCCGACGATCGAGAACACGACGTCGGACTTTTCGGCAAGTGCGCGCGGCGTGTCGGCCCATGCGGCGCCTTTAGCGATGAGCGGCTCGGCCTTGGCCCGTGTGCGATTGGTGACCGTGACGGCGAACCCCTTGGCAAGCAAGTGGCCGCACATACTGGATCCCATCACGCCGGTTCCAATCCAACCAAGCCGGGCCTTTCCGGGAGCAATTTCAGGCAGGGACATGAGTCGTCTCGATGAGTTGATTGGGAAGTTTGCCCGCGAAACACGCGAAATGTCGCGAAAAGAGGAGGAGGGATTTTGGCCGCGACACGTACACGAGATTCGGAATCGCAATTCGGATCGGATTTACGACAGCCTACTGATTGCGAAATAGGCGTTTTCCCCGAATTCTTTTGTGTGTTTCGCGTGTTTCGCGGGCACTAAGGCCTTCTCCGCCAGAGCGTATAATTGCCGCCGGTGGTGATCTTATCAAAATCGGCGGGGAGCGCGCCGGTCGTGGTGACGAGCCAAGTTACGTCCTCGGCGACGGCTTCCTTGGTCGACGCATTGTTCACCGGCCGATCGATCGAGAGTTGGAACATTGCCCGTTCGTGATCGCGGCCGTCGAGTTGCCATGCCACGGGGCCGGCCTGGACGTCGATCGACTGCGCCAGGCGATCGAGCGCCGGCCATTCCGCGTTATCGCGACGGGCTTCCGGCCGATCATTCGCCAGCCAATAGCCAACGGCCACGATCGCGTGCGTGATCAAACTTAGCCAGGCGACCCGGCGGCGCAGCGCGGGGACCTCGGGTAGGGCGAAATAAAGTCCGATCAACCAGACGGGCGCCAACGGGGCGAGGAAGCGAATTCCTTCATCGAAGGGCCACACGACATAAAGTGCAACGTAGAACGGCGCGATGCATAAGAACGTGTCAGGATTGCGGCGCAACATGCGCACGGCCCCGTAGACCACGGCGAGCGCGGTCGCCGCATACAGCGAAAAATTCAACCAGCCCGAGGTACTGGCGTCCGGCGCGGCTTTGAACATGCCCGGCAGCGCCACCCGTCCAATCTCGCTGATGCGCAACACCAGGCCTGTGCGCACCTGCGCGGGGAACGACTGGGAATCGGCGGCCAGAAAATCCGCATAGGTGCGGGCGTCCTCCACCGCAGTGGCGCGCTCGTATGCACCCAATCCCGCCACGGCCGCCAACGCCGGCACGGCGACCAGCGCCAGCACCATCGCCGCACGCCGCCATGATGCGCCGCTTCGAGACGTCGTAACGCCGAGTGCGATGGCAAAGCCGGGGAGCGTCGTCAGACCGGCCTGACGCGTGAGACAGACCATCGCCAGCGCGACGCCCGCGCCGAGCGCCGCGCGTACGGGAAGGCGTTCGACGGTAGCGGCGCGCACGTGTTCGAGCAACAGCACGGTGACGACCATCGCCGGCATAAAAAGCGCTTCGCTCAACGTGCGACGAAGCAGGATGCCAACGCTGGCATTGATCACGCACGTGGCGGCAATCAGCGCGGCGTCGTCGGGAGCGAACCGCGAGATCCACGACCTCGTGGAGAACAGCAAGGCCACGCCGAGCGCCGCGTTCAACAGCGATAGGGCGAGGATCGGACGGTCGCTGATCCAATACAAGGGCGCAATCAGAAACGAATAGCACGGCGCGAAGAAAAGCTGCTGCTGACCGAGATTCGTGGGCGCGCCCTGTTGGGCCAGCGACCGGGCGATCGACAAGTACGACGCCCCGTCCCGCGTGACGTACCAATCGGAACTCACTTGCGCGAACAAGAGCAGACACGCGGCCGCCATGACCACGCGGTTGGCCTGATCGCGCCGGGTTGACGAGGAACCTAGAGTTTCTGACTGACTCGGATGCCGCAAGTGGGCGCCTTTCGGTGAGCGGGGAACGCCCACGAGTTTAGCCGTTCGCACCGGATGCGACGACCTGTCGCGCCCAGGTGATAGGACCGGCACAGGGGGCTCAATCCGCGGCCGGTCATCTGGGTGCTAGCGGTCGCGCCATCCATTGCTTGACGAATTGCGACCCCTGGCACAGACTGCTGTGACACCTTATTTCGGGGCAGAAAATGGCGCAAAACAACTATGAGTCCCTGCTGGGACGCATCCGGGAAAAGACCGCCAAGGTCGGCATCGTCGGGCTAGGCTATGTCGGGCTGCCGCTGGCGCGGGCTTTCATCGACGGCGGCTATCCGGTGATGGGTTTCGACGTCGATCAACGCAAAGTCGATCGGTTGCTGGCAGGCGAGAGCTACATCGGCCACATTACCTCGGAATGGATCGGCGATTGCGTGAAGCGAAAACGCTTCGAGCCGACCGCTGACATGAAGCGCCTGTCCGAGGCCGACGCAATCCTGATCTGCGTCCCGACCCCCTTGAGCGAGAGCCGCGACCCGGACTTGAGCTACATCGAAGGTACGGCGAAGTTCATCGCCGCCGCCCTGCGTCCGGGCCAATTGATCGTGCTCGAAAGCACCACCTATCCTGGCACCACGCGGGACGTGGTGCTGCCGATTCTCGCCGCGGGCGGCCTCAAAGCCGGCGAGGATTTCTTCCTCGCCTATAGCCCGGAGCGCGAAGACCCGGGTAATCCGCAGTTCGCCGCTGGCAATATCCCGAAGGTCGTCGGCGGGCTGGAACCCAAGAGCCTCGACCTGGCCGATCGCCTGTACGGCGCGGTCGTGGTGAAGACGGTTCCGGTTTCGAGCTGCGAAGTCGCCGAAGCCACCAAGATTCTGGAAAACACCTACCGCGCGGTCAACATCGCGCTCGTCAACGAGCTCAAGCTGTTGATGCAGCGAATGGGTATCGACGTTTGGGAAATCATCGACGCGGCGAAAACCAAGCCGTTCGGTTTCCAGGCGTTCTACCCCGGCCCCGGGTTGGGCGGCCACTGCCTGCCGATCGATCCGTTCTATCTGAGCTGGGTCGCGCGGAAACACGGGATGCAGACGCGGTTCATCGAACTGGCGGGTGAGATCAACACCTCGATGCCGACGCGCGTCGTGGAACGCACAGCGCTTGCCCTCAACGACGCCGGCAAGCCGGTGCGCGGCAGCAAGATTTGTATTCTCGGCGTGGCCTACAAAAAGGACGTGGACGACCCCCGCGAAAGCCCGGCGTTCGAGCTGATGGAAATGCTCGGCGATCGCGGCGCAAAGCTCAGCTACAGCGATCCGCACGTTTCGCGACTGCCGAAGATGCGAGACCATCCGATGCCCGATCTGGCGAGCGAAGCGTTGACGCCGGAATTCCTGGCCTCGCTCGACGCCGCCCTGATCGTCACGGATCACACCGGCTTCGACTACGCCGAAATCGTCAAGCACGCCCCGCTGGTGATCGACACCCGCAACGCGACCCGCGCCGTCGGCGTCGGTCGCACGAACATCGTACATGCTTAAGTTGAAACACTTTTCACCGCAGAGGCGCAGAGGGAAGTGGGGGAATTTCGAAATCCGACATTCCATCCACGGCTCCTGCGACGCGGCGCACATTCACATACCTTTGGTTGAAGACAATCCATGTCCGAACGCTATCTCGTCACCGGCTGTGCCGGCTTTATCGCTTCCGGAGTTTGCCGGCGTCTGCTGGAAGCTGGACACGAAGTGTTCGGCATTGATACGCTGAACGACGCTTACGATCCTCGCTTGAAACATTGGCGGCTCAAGCAATTAGAAGGGCGCGCGGGCTTCACCTTCGCGCCGATCGACATCACGGATCGCGTGGCGCTGGCGGGAGTGTTCGCTGGCGATCGCCCCTTCGGCGGTGTGTTGAATCTCGCTGCGCGGGCCGGCGTCCGGCAGTCGGTGGCCAATCCCTGGGTGTACCAGTCGACCAACGTCGAAGGCACGCTCAACCTGTTGGACCTATGCCAACAGCACGGGACGAAGCGATTTATTCTTGCGTCGACGTCAAGTCTTTACGGCGGCCACAACACAGTGCCGTTCAGCGAAGACGCCGACGTCACGCGCCCGCTGTCTCCTTACTCGGCCAGCAAATTGGCCGCCGAAGCGCTGGCGTACACGTACTATCATCTGTTCGGCTTGCATGTCACTTCGCTGCGGTTCTTCACGGTCTACGGTCCCGCAGGCCGGCCGGACATGAGCATGTTCCGCTTCGTGCGAAATATCAGCGAAGGAGATCCGATCGTCGTCTTCGGCGACGGCAGCCAGGAACGCGACTTCACGTATGTCGACGACATCGCCCGCGGCGTCTGCGCGGCCCTTAAGCTGGAAGGGCATCACACGATCAATCTCGGCAGCGATCGGCCGGCCAAACTCCGCACGATGATCGACACCATCTCCCGGATGGTCGGGCGCGAGGCGAAAATCGACTATCGCCCCATGCACCCCGCCGACGTCCCAGCCACCTGGGCGGACATTACCCGAGCGCGCACCGAGTTGGACTGGGCGCCGCAGATGTCCTTCGAAGACGGGCTGAAAGCGGCCGTGGAGTGGTATCAGGCCCAACGCTCCTGGGCGAAAGATCTTTCGCTCGGCGACGTGTAGTCGAGTTACGACACCAACCCGACGCGCAAGCGAGGGAGAGAAGTCGTCATTCAGCGGATGCCGTGGTCAAGACAGCGTCTCCGTTCCCGTCTGGCGATTGGCCGGGAAGTGTCGTTTCCGTTGGCTCGGGCGGCAAAGTTTTTGCGCCAAACCAGCGCACGATCACGTAGTAGAACACTGGCGTCAGGAAGATTCCGAACAGGGTGACGCCAAGCATGCCGGAGAACACGGCGATGCCGAGCGTGCTGCGCATTTCGGCGCCGGCCCCGACAGCCAGGGCAAGTGGCACCACGCCCAGGATGAACGCCAGAGAGGTCATGATGATCGGCCGCAGGCGCAAGCGGCAGGCCTCGACCGTGGCTTCCCAGGGCGGTACGCCTTGAGCGGATTTTCCTTTGGCGAATTCCACAATCAAAATCGCGTTCTTGCTCGCCAATCCGACCAACACCACAAAGCCAATCTGCACGAAAATGTTGATGTCCATGCCGGCCATGGCGACGCCGACGACCGAGCAGAGCAGGCACATCGGCACGACAAGAATTACTGCTAGGGGTAAACTGAGGCTTTCATACTGGGCGGCAAGAACCAGAAACACCAGCACGACGGCCACGGCAAAGACGACGATCGCCGTATTGCCCGCACGGATTTGCAAGAGCGTGAGTTCTGTCCATTGCAGGTTCATGCCTTGCGGCAGCTCGCGCTCGCCAACACCTTCGACGCTCTTGATCACGTCACCGGAACTGACTCCGGGGAGCGAACCGCCATTGACGGCCGCGGCGGTGACGCCGTTATAGCGGATGACCAGCGCCGGTCCGCCCCGCTCGCTAACATGCGTGACGCTGCCCAGCGGCACCATCTCGCCGTTGACGTTGCGCACCTTGAACTGCCGTACCTGTTCGGGGGACAACCGAAAGCGCGGGTCCGCTTGCAGGTTGACCTGCCAGGTGCGGCCGAACTGGTTGAAGTCGTTCGTGTAATATCCGCCGAGGTAGAGCTGGAGCGTGAGGAACACCTCGTTGAGCGAAATGCCCATCGCCTTGCAGCGTTCGCGATCCACGTCGACATACATCTGCGGCGTTTCGGAACGAAAGGCGCTGAACAGGCCGACGAGTCCTGGCTCTTCGTTGCCGACAGCCGCGACGGCATCGGCCGTTTCTTGCAGCGAATTGAGACCGAGCGCGGCGACGTCTCGCACCATCACTTTGAAACCGCCGGCGCTGCCCAGACCGTCGACCGCCGGAGCGCCGAAGACGGCGACCGACGCTTCCTGAACCTCTCTGTAACACGCGGCTCGAAGCTTGGCGGCAATGGCATCGGCGCCTAACTCGCTGCCATGGCGGCGATGGAATTCGTCGAGCACGACGTACACCGTGCCATAATTCGAGCCGATCGCGTTTTGCACGATGGACTGGCCGGAGATGGTGATCGTATGGGCGACGCCCGGGATGCCGCTTCCAGACGCATGGCCTTGATCATCCTGGGGCTCGTTGTCGTCGCCACGGTTCTCGGCCTGATGGCCCTCGCCGCGGGCGATCTGCTCGACCTGCGCCATCACCGCTTGCGTGCGTTCGAGTGAAGCGGAATCGGGAAGCCGAACGTCGACAAGCAGATATCCTTTATCCTGCGAAGGAATGAATCCGGTCGGCACATGCGTGAAGCTGAAATAGGTGAGGTAGAGCAATCCGCCGTAGACCGCCAGCACGATGAAGCTGACGCGCAGCAATCCGCCCACGGCTCGGCTGTAGACGTTTGCCGACTTCTCAAAGCCGACGTTGAACAGCTTGAAGAACCAACCAAGCCCAAGATTGAGGACGCGTGACAGCGGATCGCGCTGCTCGTGCTTGGGTTTGAGCAACAGGGCGCACAGCGCGGGACTCAACGTCAGCGAGTTGACCGCCGAGAAAAACGTCGAGACGGCGATCGTTAACGCAAACTGCCGGAAGAATTGGCCCGTAATTCCGGAGATAAACGCACATGGGATGAAGACGCACATCAGCACTAGGGAGATGGCGATGATCGGTCCGGTGACTTCGCCCATCGCTTTTTCAGCCGCCAGCTTGGGAGCAAGTCCGTGCTCAAGATGGTGCTCGACCGCTTCGACCACCACGATCGCGTCGTCGACCACGATGCCGATCGCCAGCACCAGGCCAAACAGCGAGAGATTGTTGAGGCTGAATCCTAAGCCCATCATCACGGCAAACGTGCCGACGATGGCCACCGGCACAGCGATCAGCGGAATGATGGTTGCGCGCCAGGATTGCAAAAAAGCCAGCACCACGATGGCGACGAGGATGATAGCGTCGCGCAGGGCCTTGAAGACCTCGTGAATCGATTCGTTGATGAACGGCGTGGTGTCGTAGACGATCGCGTAGTCGAGGTCAGGCGGAAAACTCCTTTTCAGCTCATCCATGCGAACGCGAATCGAATCAGCCGTGGCCAGCGCGTTCGAGCCAGGTTGCTGGAAAATGCCCAGGCCGATCGAGGGCTGTCCGTCGAGACTGCAGGACGTGTCCTCTGTTTTTGCGCCGAGCTGAATTCCACCGTAGTCGTTCCCGGCATCGTCATTGCGAACGTCCGTCACCAGGTCGCGCATGCGCGTGAGCTGCCCATCGGCGCCTGTCTTGACGATAATGTTGCCGAACTCTTCGGGGTCGGTAAGTCGCCCGAGCGTGCTCAGCGTGTATTGAAACGCCTGACCCTCGGGGACCGGCGGGCGGCCGATGGATCCAGCGGCGACTTGGACGTTCTGCTCGCGGAGCGCCGCGACGACATCGCTGGCCGACAAGTCGCGGGCGGCCATATGGTCAGGGTCGAGCCAGGCCCGCATACTGTAATCGAGCTGACCCAGATAGGTGACGTCGCCGACCCCTTTGATCTGGGCGAGCTCATCGCGGATCTGAATCGTGGCATAATTGCTCAGATAGAGCTGATCGTATGTCCCCTGGGGCGAAACGAGATTCACCACCAGCAGGATGCTCGGGGACTTTTTCTTCACGCTGACGCCGGTTTGTTTGACCTCGCTCGGAAGTGTCGGCAGCGCCAGATTCACGCGGTTCTGGACGAGCACTTGCGCCATATCGAGGTTTACGCCGACCTCGAATGTGACGGTCAGGTTGTAACCGCCGTCGTTGGTGCTCTGCGAGCTCATGTAGAGCATGTTCTCAACGCCGATCACCTGCTGTTCGATCGGCGCGGCCACCGTGTCGGCGACTACTTTTGAGCTGGCTCCAGGATAAAAGCAGCTCACCTGGACCGTCGGCGGAGTGATCTCGGGGTACTGCGCAACAGGGAGCAGACCGACTGCAATTCCGCCGGCGAGTGTGACGATGACCGAGATTACAGCCGCAAAGATTGGCCGCGAGATGAAGAATTTAGCCACGGCGCTTATCGCTCCTGGGAAGTACCACGCCGTTGAACCTTCGAAACCACCGAGTCGGCCGGCTTTGAATCGCCCACGGCGGCCTGTTCGACCGGCGGGGACTCAGCAACCGGCGGAGCGGCCTCCGCGAGCTCGGCTTCGACTTTTTGCCCCGGCTTGACTCGCTGCAAGCCTTTGACAATCACCCGTTCGCCCGATTTAAGTCCGGCAGTGATGACGCGCATCTCGTCGCGCTGCCCGCCGAGCGTAACTGTGCGCCGCGTGGCTGTGCCGTCGTCGCCCACGACATAGACGAATTTGATGTTCTGGTCGGTTGCCAGCGACCGTTCCGGAACGAGCATTGCTTCGTACGGCTTGCTGACGGGAACTCGCACCCGGACGAAGAGACCGCTGACGAGCGCGCGATCGTCGTTTTTGAAAACGCCACGGATTCTGGCGGTGCCGCTGCTCGCATTGACTTCGGCCGAGGCAAAGTCGAGCTGGCCTTCGTGCAAAAACTCCTTTTCGTCCGCCAGCTTGACGAAACAGGACATGTGCTGCTCGCGCAAGCTGCCGGGCGCCGTTTCACTGGTACTGGATCGTTGCCGCATATAGCGGAGCAGTGATCGTTCGTCGACGTCGAAGTAAACGTACATGGGCTGCTCTTTGACGATCTTGGTAAGCAGCGTTCCGGAGCCCATTCCGCCAGAGAGAAGATTCCCCTTCGTGACCAGCGCTCGGTCAATGCGTCCATCGATTGGCGCATTGAGCACGGTGTATTTCAGATCGACGGCGGTGCGGTTAGCGTCGGCCTGAGCGGCGGTAATCTGAGCTTCCTCCTCTTGCACGGCTGCGACCGTTTCCTCGTATTCCTCCTGGCTGACGTTTTTTGACTTCACCAATATTTCATTCCGGGCAAGCTTCGATTTCGCCAACGCGAGCTTGGCTTTGTGCAATTCGACGCGGGAAAGGGACTGCTCATGGATCGCTTGGTACTCGTCAGGCTCGATCGTAAAGAGCGTTTGTCCTTCCTTCACAAAGTCGCCGTCACTGAATTCGACCGTATTAAGATAGCCGAACACCCGCGCGCGCACTTCGACGGCCTCTGACGCCTCCGTCCTGCCGGTGTATTCGTCTGAATCGTAGATCTCCTGCGCAATGACGGGCGTTACCGTCACCTTTGGAATCGGTTGGGCTTTGGTTTCCGGCTGAGCGCGGTTGCAGCCTGGTGCCGCGAGCGAGGTAGCAAATAGCGCAGTGCCCACCACGAATGCCGTGATTCGACTCTCGATCATGATTTGCTCCGCACAAAGGCAGCTCTTGCATCGTCAGCAGCTGTGCCGATCAAGCCAAAGCCCAAGACGTTGGCCTAGCGCGATGCCTCGACGAGTATAGCATCACGATCGTCGGGTTCGATTGCCAATACGCCGCTTTCCAATTGACAAACGCCATCGTTTTCAGCTGAATTTAACTGATACTCGTCCAGGAGGTTGACGGCGTTGGGTTAGTCTATGCCAGGCAGAACGACCGAACTAGCCCCCGCGACGATGCCGATACCACCGCCCCCGACGCTGTCCGAAAGTCCACGCGCGGTTGAACTGAGTAGCCTGTGGGACGCGTCTCTGACGCCGATGCTACAGACTTAGCAGTAAGTCCCCCGTTGTTGCATCAAGCCGTACTTATTCATCGGCGTCGGAGACGCCTCCCATAGTCTCTCTGCTTGCTTGCGTCCCGCCCGGCCCTCAACGACAATAGCCCTGGCCAGGAACACTCGGGGTCAGCACCTTGGAATTGAGGAGACGCACGTCATGCGCCCATATCGCGCTCGCTGGTTCGCCTTGCGCGCCGCCGCTCCGTTGCTCTTTTGCGTCGCGTTGGCGCTCGATGCTTCCGCTGTGTCGATCACTGCCGAACGCGTCGCCAACAACCTATCGCGCCCCGTCTATACCGGTTCGCCGGCCGGCGACAATGGCCGATTGTTCATTGCCGAGCAGCACACCGGCATTATCAAGATTCTCGATCAATCCACCGGCACGATCAATCCGACGCCGTTTCTTGATCTCGGCGGATTGGCGACCGGCAACGAACAAGGCTTGCTCGGCGTGGCGTTTCATCCCGACTTCGCCAACAACGGCAAGTTCTACGTAAGCCTGACAGTTAGCGGCGGCGACACCGAAATCCGCGAGTATCTGGTCGGCGACGATCCGAACGTGGCCGATCCGAACAGCGGCCGCTTGGTCATGGGCTACGATCAGCCGTTCTCGAATCACAACGGCGGCTGGATGGATTTCGGCCCCCATGACGGCTACTTGTACATCGCCTCCGGCGACGGCGGCGACGGCAACGACCCGGGCAATCGCGCGTTGGACATCACCGATCAGAAGCTCGGTAAGCTGCTGCGGATCGACGTCGATGGCAACGACGGCCCCACGGGGCAGTACGGTATTCCGGCCGGCAATCCCTTCGTCGGCGCAACCGGCGACGACGAGATTTGGGCCTTCGGGTTGCGCAATCCCTGGCGCAACGGCTTCGACCGCGAGACCGGCGATCTCTACATCGGCGACGTGGGACAAGGCCAGCGCGAGGAAGTCAGTTTTCAGGCCGCCGATAGCGCCGGCGGCGAGAACTACGGCTGGCGCGTGATGGAAGGCACGTTCTGCGCGAACGGTAATCGCAATCAACCATGCGACGATCCGAGCTTCATCGGCCCGATCCACGAATACAGCCATGTCGGCGGGCCGGACGGCGGGTTTGTGATTACCGGCGGCTATGTCTATCGCGGCGAGGCGATGCCGTTCCTGGACGGCGCGTACTTCTTCGCCGATTTTGCCACCGAGCAAATCTGGACCTTCAAGTACGACGGCGAAACCAAAACGGACTTCCAAAACCGCACCAACGCGATCCATCCCGACACGGGCACCGTCGATCAAATCTCCGCGTTCGGCGAGGACGCCTCGGGGGAACTGTACATCGTCGACCTCGGCGGTCAGATTTACAAACTAGTCCCGCTCTGGGGCGACACCGACGGTGACGGCGAAGTCGGCATCGCCGACCTCAACAACGTCCGCAACAACTTCGGCGGCACGGGCCTCGGAGACACGAACCTCGACGGCATCGTAAACATCGTCGATCTGAACAACGTGCGCAACGACTTCGCCGCCGGACCGGTGGAAAGCGTGCCGGAGCCGGGCGCGGCGTGCCTAGCGTTGACGGGACTGGCCGGCCTGGCTGTGCTTAAGCGTCGTCGCCGTTAATCTGCGGAAGCATCCCTTCCGAACTTCGCCGCGTAGGCCAAGGCTTGCGCGGCGAAATCCAGGCCGATCTCGTCACCAAGCGCCGCGCGGAGCATCGCCGTGATCGACCCCATCTGGCCGCCGCCGATAGCGTGCAGCTCGAACGATCGGGCGTGCAGGATGCCGATGCTGGTCGACGTGACGAACATCTCGCCCGCCTCGCTCGCGCGATCAACGGAGATGTCGGCCTCCTCTGCGGGGATGCCAAGTCTCGCAGCAAGATGTAAAACCACGTCGCGAGTGATGCCCGGCAGGATGTTGCGCGACGTCGGCGTGATTAGCCGTCCGCGTTCCACGCAGAACAGGTTGCCGCTCGTTCCCTCGGTGAGGTAACCGTCAGGATCAAGCAGCGCGGCCATCGCGCCTGGGGATTTTTCTCGGGCCTGCAAGTTCGCTAGTTGAAAATGCACGCGGCTGCGGAACTTGATGTGCGCGTCGAGCAGCGAAGAGGGAATCGAGCGTTGCGCCGGCACGACCAGGTCGACGCCACAGGTATAGCTCGGCGCCAGTTTGGCCAGCTTTTCGTGCATCGGAAAGCAACTCACGAGCACCGTGGGCCGCAGTTCCTCCGGCGCGAACGCTGCGCGAAAATCATCCGCTGGGCCGCGCGATACGTTGTGGATGATGTTCCAATCGACGTCGTCCGCTTCCAGCGGACGATTCCGCTCCAGCGTTTCGAGCGTGATGCGCTCCAAATCGTCGATCGAAAAGCCCGGCTCGATCCGCAAGGCTGCGAGCGAGCGTTGCAGACGTACCAGATGGTCCCGTAGCCGATAAGGCCGCTGCCTTACGGTCCGCGTCACCTCGTAAGCCATGTCCCCCAGCAACAGCGCCGAGTCATAAATCGACAACCGGGCCCCATGTTCAGGAACAAACCGGCCGTTGAAATAGACGATGCGCGACATGGGGGTATTGAGAATGTCGAGTTTCTAAATCTGAATGTCGAATCAAATCCGAATGTCGAAATTTCGAATGGCGATGGGGGGTATGCGGCACGGCGCTTGAGTGGCGAAATCATTCAATCATTCGTCATTTGAACTTGATTCGACATTCAGATTTAGAAATTCGTCATTCACCCCTTCCCCTCAGCACTCCCTCCACCTCCGCTCGCGGCACGTCCTTCACCACCTCCACGTGTCCCAACCGCGTAGGCAGCACGAACCGAATTTGCCCGTGTTCGGTTTTCTTGTCGAGAGCCATCGCCTCGAGCATTTCGTCCACGCCGAGTTCCGGGAGTTCGACCGGAAGTTCGAGCGCCGTGAGCAACGCATGTTGCCGGGCGGTGAAGTCCGGCGGCACGCGCTTGAGTCGCTCCGCGAGCTGCGCGGCGCAGTGCATACCGATCGAGACCGCCTCGCCATGCAAATACGTGCCGTAGCCCGCCAGCGCCTCAATGGCGTGGCAAAACGTGTGGCCGTAATTGAGCACCGCGCGGAGGCCTGTTTCCTCGCGTTCGTCCTGTTCGACGACGTCCGCCTTAAGCCGGCAACAACGCGCGACCACATGCGTGAGCACCGCGGCGTCGCGTTCGCGCAATTCCGCGACGTGACTCTCCAGATACGCGAAGAACTCCGCGTCGAGGATCACGCCATACTTGACGACTTCCGCCAGCCCGGAGCGATAGTCGCGCTCCGGCAGCGTGGCTAGCGTGTCGATGTCGATCAGCACGCCATGCGGTTGCCAGAAACAGCCGACCATGTTCTTGGCGCGTGAGAGATTGATGCCGACTTTGCCACCCACTGAGCTGTCGACTTGCGCCAGCAACGTCGTGGGGATCTGCACAAACGCTAGGCCGCGGGCGAATGTCGCCGCGACGAATCCGGCCAGATCACCGACGACGCCGCCGCCGACGGCCACCACGACGGTCCGCCGATCGGCGCCGCGTTCCAGCATGGCCTCCCAGAGGCCTTCCGCCACTTCGGCCGATTTCGATTCCTCGCCGGCGTCAATCACCAACGCGCCGACGTCCAACCCGGCGTCGGCCAGGCTATCGGCGATCGGCGTCGCGTGCGGCTCCATCACATTGTCGTCGGTGATCAAAATCACCCGCGACACTTGCGCGCCCCGCGCGGCGACCACTTCCTGCACCAAGCGCGGCGATTCGCCGAGAATGCCGGCGCCAATCTCGATCGGATAGCTGCGTTCGCCCAGGGCGACGTGAACAATCTCAGTGGCGGTGGACACGTCGGCGCCCTGGTGATGAGGAAGAAACGGCGACGGCCGGCTAATTGAGACGCTCGACGTCGGCCTGGGTGACAGTGATTTGCCGGCAGAAACCGGTGTGCATCCGCACGTAGTCCAGGTCCGCGGCCTGCTGGGGCGCGGCATGGAGCTTTTCGCTCAGCCGGTCGCGGTCCGCTGCTTCCCAATCGTCATAGGCGTCCGGCCAGACGGTTTGGGTTTCCACCACCAAGGCTTCGCGGTACGGATCAAATGCGTTGGCCATTACGTGCTACCCAATGCGAATGTCGGCGTCGCGCCGGTTTCGTGATGTCGAAGCAAAAAGTATACTGGCCCCGGAGTCCCCGTGACCAGGGCTGGAGGCCGACCGATGATGCCGGGCGTGACGCCGCTGCTGGGTATCAAAGTACTCGATTTATCGCGCGTCTTGGCGGGCCCGGTTTGTTGCCAGGTATTAGCCGAGTTGGGCGCCGACGTTGTCAAAGTGGAACGTCCCAGCACGGGCGACGACACCAGGGCTTGGGGCCCCCCTTTCGTGCCCGACGGCGGACCGAGCGCCTATTTTGCCAGCGCCAATCACAGTAAACGTTCGCTGGCGCTCGATCTTTCCCAGTCAGACGGGATCGCCGTGCTGGAGGATTTAATCCGGCGCGCGGATATTCTCGTCGAAAACTTTCTGCCGGACGCCGCCGCGAAGTACGGCCTGACGCCGGCCAGGCTCACCGAGCTCAACCCGTTGCTAGTAAGTTGCTCGATCTCCGGATACGGCCGCACCGGGCCCCTAGCCGATCGACCCGGCTACGATTTAGTGATCCAAGCCACGTCGGGATTGATGTCGATCACGGGCGAGCCGGACGGCGCGCCGATGAAAGTCGGCGTAGCGATCGCCGATGTCATCACCGGTCTCTACGCGGCCATCAGCACTCTGGCCGGCCTGTTCGCCCGGATCGCAGGGCGCGGCGGCTCGGCTTTCGATTTATCTTTGTTTGACTGCACGCTCGCGAGCCTGGTGAACGTCGCCCAGAGTTCGCTCGTCACCGGCCAGCGCCCGACGCGTTACGGAAACGCTCACGCGCAGATCGTGCCGTACCAGGTCTTCGCGACTAGCGACGGACATTTGGTGCTCGCGGTCGGCAACGATGGTCAATGGCGGCAGTTCTGCCAGGTGGCCGGCCAAGCGAACTGGGCGAATGATCCCAAGTTCGCTACGAACCCGGCGCGCGTGGAACATCGCGCGGAGTTGATCGCGCTCATGCAACCTATCCTCGCCACGCGCACGACGGCGGCGTGGCGTGAACTGCTCGAACCCACCGGCGTGCCGCACGCGCCAGTCGTGCCGCTCGATGTCGCGCTCGCCGCGCCGCAGACGTTGGCGCGAGAGCTGGTCGTGCCGGTTCGCGACGGCGCTGGACGCGAATATCATGTACTTGGAAGCCCGATTCATTGGCACGACGAACCGCGGCGCAAAGTCGGCGCGCCGCCGGAACTGGGGGCACATACCGATGAAGTATTGCGCGACTGGATCGGCTATGACGCCGCGCGGATTCAAACTTTGCGCCAGTCGGGAGTCGTCGCATGAGTGACGCACCCCGAACCGTCTCCGGCAAATGGATGATCCTCACCGCCTTCGGCCTAGCCATCGCGATGTCCGTGGGAGCGTGGCTCTTCCACTATCGCCAGCAGCACCGGCCAATGGAACTCTGGGGACCGGCGGCGGCCAAGCTGATCGCCCATGGCAAGGAAGTCCAAGCTTGGCGACTATCAACGGACGACGAACCCACGTCCGCGGACGTCTTGGAAACCATCACCCTCGACGGGCAACGGCTACACGTCGTCGAACGCCGCGACATAACCAACGCGCGCGGCTTGGTTCATTTCCGTAGCGGGCTGTTGAACGCAAATTGCTTCGATTGGAACGCCACGTCGAGCGAGTCGGCGGATTGGCAATACGCGCTGCAATTTGGCGAAACAGACGAGCGTGCGACGATTCTCTTCGCCCCGGAAGCCCAGCGCTTGCGACTACTGGAAAGCGGAGCAGAGATCTCCGTCGCGCCCATCAGCGAAGGCCTGGAATCCTTCTTGAAGGAACAATTCGTTCCACCGAGTGACTAAAGTAGGAAGGTCGATGACGACATTCCGCGATCCACCGCGCCTCTGCGCCTCCGCGGTGAAAAAAAAGTCGCGGACCTAAGCGATCTCGCGGAATTGAATGTCATGCAGCCGGCCGTAGAGCTCGCAGCGGCGGAGGAGTTGCTCGTGCGTGCCGCTGTCGAGGATGTTGCCGTGGTCCATGACCACGATGCGGTCCGCGAGCGCCAGCGTGCTCATCCGGTGCGTGATGATGATTGTGGTGCGATTCCTGGTGAATTGCTCCAGCACCTGGTGGATGACCTGCTCGCTTTCCAGATCAACCTGGCTCGTGGCTTCGTCCAGGATCAGGATCGGCGGGTCGCGGAGAATCGCCCGGGCCAGTGCGATCCGCTGGCGCTGGCCGCCAGAAAGTTGACCGCCGCGGTTGCCGACCTGGGTCTGATAGCCGTCGGGCAGGCGCTCTTCGATAAAGCGGTGGCAATGGGCGCGCTTCGACGCGGCCAGCACTTCGTCGGCCGTGGCCTGCGGCGAACCATAGCGAATGTTGTTGAACACCGTGTCGTCAAACAGCGTCGGTTCCTGGGTGACGAGCCCGATTTGCTGTCTTAGCTCGCGGCGGCGGACCAGCCGCAGATCGACGCCGTCGAGCAGAACGGAGCCGGCCGAGGGATCGTAGAACCGCGGCACCAGGTTGGCGAGCGTGGTCTTGCCGCACCCGTTCGGGCCGACGATGGCGATCCGCTCGCCGAACTGGATCTCGAGCTGGATATCGTCGAGGACGCGTTTCCCCGCGGCATAAGCGAAGCCGACCTGGTCGAAAGTAAGCGTCTGACGATGCCGCGGCAAACGGCGCGGCGTCGGCGTATCGACAATGGCCGGCGCGCGATCAATCTGTTGATAAATCCGATCGGCTGCGGCCGAAGCCCGCTGCATCCGGCTGAAGATTTCCGACAGCTTTCTCGCGGGATCGCTCACGCCGGCCAGCAACCCATAAAACAACGCCAGGCTCGTCAGCGTGAGCGGTTCGTCGCACATGCGGATGCCAAACAGGTGCGTCGCTCGGTTGATCACCAGGTAAGCCCCGGAAAGGAGCGCCAGGCAGATAATCGTCACGCCGATCATTTCCGTCAGCGGGTGCGTGAGCGAATCGTACCGGGCGATCTTCGCCGCCTTGCGATAATAGTTCTTACAACTCTCGTGAAAGCGGCGGCGCTCGTAGCGCTCCATCGTGAACGCTTTCACCACCTTGATGCCGTCGAAAGTCTCGGTCAGCAGATTGTAGATCTGCGACATCTCCTCCATCGCGCGGCGGTTGGCCCGCTTCAGCGCCTTGGCAAGTTGCCGCACCAGGATCGCGCAGAGGGGCGCGGTGATCAGCGAGAACAGCAGCAGTCGCCAGCAAACTATGCCAGCGCCGATCAAGCAGACGATCATCTTGAGCGGTTCGCGGACTGCCTTGCCGAACAGGTTTTCGAGCCCGTTGGAAAGACTTTCCATGTCGTAGGTGAAGCGGCTCATCAAGTCGCTGGCGCCGTCCTCGGAGAACTGCGACAGGTCCATTTTCAGGCTGTGCCGAAAGAATTCCTTGCGCAAATTGAAGATGGCGAGTTGCGCGAGGCGATTGACTAGAATCGCGTGCAGCGCCAGGAACACGCTCTTGATCGTCGTGCCGATCATCAACAGCGCAACGACCAGCACGAGCGTGCGGAAGGGATCGACGGGCAGCCAGCGCTGGACGTAGGGCTCGATCCGCTGGTAGTAAGCGGCCGATGCACGCGCATCCGCCGCTTCGGCCTCGTGTTGCGCGATCTCCGCCAGGCGTTGCTCGCGCTGCTCAGGCGATTCGCCGGCCGGCGCGGCGGCAAGTTTCGCCCCCAGTGCGGCTTGCTCCGCGGCCTTCGACTCGTCTTCGCGAATCTCGTTGCGGACCCAATCGTGCAGCGACTGTTTCTCGAACGCCACCTGCACGAACGGGGCCACGGCGCCGATGTTGCCGCCCCAAAGCACGCCGACCATCAGTGCACAAAACACCGATGCGGCGAACGTCCATCGATAGTGGAGGGCAAGTCGAATGGCCCTCAGAAAATTTTCCATCGTCGCAAGCCGTCCCTGGCTGATCTGACAAACCGGGCAGTTTGTAACAGAAGCCCAGGGGGCGACCAAGGCCGGAAATCTCGCCGGACACTTTAGAAAAGCAATGATTTTCGCCGTTAAGCCCAGGGAAGGCCCTCGGAGACTTTTCTATCACCATAGTCAATGGCGGCCTTCCCTGGGCTTGGAATAAGCGATGCGATGGAAGCCTTCTCTCGTCTCGCTAAATCGCCAGCACTCCGCAGCTTCCCGGTCCGCGCACGAAAAAACCCTCCGGGCCAGAGGGCTCGGAGGGTCGAAAAAAGGCGTTGAAAGTTGGTGGACTACAACATGAGGTTGGGAGGAATAGTTCGTACCAAAAACTCACGCTGGCAAACATCGGAGGAGCGGGACCAGGTCATTCGCAGCGGCCGACCTTTAAGGCGGCAAGCGGGTGTGAGCGGCGCTGGCCGTCACACGCTGTGCCGGCAGGCAATCGGCCTGCCAGGTACGGGGCCGCTCGTCGTGGGCCTAAGGCTCGGCTCCTCCGACAAAACTGTCCGGCGGACTCTGCACGGCAGCCCTCCTTTCGAATTCAAGGATGCGGACGACAGGTATCGCACAACACACTCTATCGTTATCAGAGCGCCTCCCCCTCCGTCAATTAGATTCCGGGTTTCTCACCAAAATTCTTGGGGGAATATGCCCTCCCCTGATCGGGTCATAGGCGTTGGGCAAACTTCGCCGGCAGGAAATCAAGCCGACGTCCATTCGCCACTGAATACTACGCTTCTGGCGGCCCGTCGGCGCGTGAATTCCACCGTCGTTTTGCCTCGGCAATGTTGGCTTCAATTTGGGCAGCGTCGTGCGGTTGTTCCGCGGCGGTCGTGGCCGGATAGATCGACGCGTTGTAGGTGCGATACGTCTCCATCCGCAGTTGTGAAAGCATGTGGTGCCCGCGTCGACGCTCGCGTTCCGCGCGCAGCGCCGCGAGATCGATGGGGCCGACGACAATCCGGTCGCCGCCGCCTGGTTCCGCTTGCGCGAGGATGCGGCCGTCGTAGTCGACAACCATGCTGCCGCCTGGCCAACTGAACGGCGGATAGTTTTCCAATCGCGCCGCTTGGTTCGCGGCCACGACGTAGGCCATATTCTCCAACGCGCGGACGCGATTCACCAGCGTCCACCAATCGAGCGGCTGCGCCGTACCCCAGGGATCCATATAAGCCGAAACGCGAATCAACACTTCTGCGCCGGCCAAGGCGAGTTGGCGAATCGCCTCGGGGAATAGCCAGTCGTAACAAATCGCCGCGCCGAGCCGCCCGATTTCCGTTTCCACGACGGGATAGATCGCGTCCGTGTATTCCGGCAGATCATGCGGGCTGGTGTGCAGTTCCCAGGGAATCCAAGTATGGACCTTGCGATACTTCGCCAGCAACCCCGTGGGACCGATCAAACACGTCGTATTGAACACGTGCCCCGGCCACGCGCGATCGACTTCCAAGAAGCTGCCGGTCTGAACGTAGACTCCCAGCTCCTTCGCGCGGCGCACATAGGCATCCGTATGTTCGCCAGGCAACTCGACGGCCAGCCGGTCGCGCAACTCCGCGACGCTGGCGTAGATTGGCGCCGCATGGGCGAATTCCGGGAAGACGATCAACCGCACCGGAAAGAACGGCTCATAACCTTGCACCGCGCGATCGACCATCGCCAGCAGATGTTGCACGCGCGCCGGGATTTCATCGCGCGACTGGGGATTCGGCAGGTCGAGCTGGCACGCGGCGGCGTAGTAGCGATCGCAGTTTGGCATGCCCTCAGGTTACTGCATCGGCAACTTGCGTTCGAGGTGCTGGCCGTCGCGCAAAATCGTGACGGCGACCGAATCGCCGCGCCGGCGCTCCGTGAGGCCGTAGGCGATCAGGTCCGTTTCGCGCCAGCGCCGAATCATGCCGTCAAATTCGACGATGATGTCTCCCTCCTGAAAACCAGCCTGCTTGCCGGCCGCGTGCTCGCCGTATTGTCCGACATACTTCACGCGGAGGGCCAACTCGACCTGGCTCAATTTCAGCTCGGTCCGCGTCTCGTCATCGAGGGATTCCAACACCAAACCGCCCGTAACCATCCGGCGCAGGTCCCAAGTCGTCACGCGCGAGGAAATGTCGGACTTCGCCCGCCAGTTCTTGGCCAGCGGCAAGGCCAGCGTCAACGGCATGTCGTCGCGTTCCAATTCAACGGCGACTTCAAGTTTGTCGCCGGCTTGGTCCAGCGCCCATTTGACGTCCGCCAGCGAAATCACCGCCTGCCCGTCCACGGCGATTAACCGGTCGTCCGGCCGCAGCCCGGCTTGTTCCGCTGGCGACCCCTTCGTCACGTCGGCCACCGTCGCGGAGGTGTTCGGATCGAGGGCAAAGCCCAATGCCGTGGTGGCCGGCCAGGTGAATAGCGTTTCCAGCGGAATCGCCGCGCCGCGTTTGCGGTATTCCAGCCGCTCCGCCTCGCGAATCTGGTGGCAATGGATGCACATCCGCGTTTCCAGTTTTTCGACCTTGGCGAACTCGCGGTACTTCTGCAATTCCGGCAGATCCTCCGGTAACGCATAGCGCGGCTTGCCCGGCGTCTTAGCGGCCAGTCGATCGCGATTGCGGGGATAGCCTTGGTGTAGTTCGAGGCCCTGCCGCAACGTGTCGGCAAAGCCTTCCAACGACATCTCGGTTTCCTGCGATTCCGTTTCCGGGCGCGTGCCGTAGCGGCCGTAGATCGTCCGATCCGCATTCAGCATGAACACGGCGAAGCTCTGATCGAAGTCGGATTGAAACAGGCTGAGATCGAGCCCGTTCGTCTTGATCACCCGCACGCAGACAAATTGTTCCAGCAGCGGCTTGATCCGCGGGTCTTCGTGCGCGACCTGCTCGTCGAACACCTTGCAGGCCTCGCAAGGGACACACCGCAGCACCACCAGCAACGGCTTGCCCGACTTGCGCGCCTCGGCGAAACCGCGTTCCAGGTCGTTGTAATACCATTGTTCCGAGGACTCGAACGCGGCCCGGTCTTCGTTCAAACGCTTGGTCCGTTCGTCCTGCGCATGAACAGACGCGTTCGCAACGAGCAAGCAAATCGCAGCGAGCACGATAGAGCGCATGGCTTGAACCCTTGGCGACGAGATGAGCAAGCGGAAAATGCAACACGCGCAGCGAACGCGGAACACCGAACGGCGTCCTAAGAATCATGCGGCAGGCGCCCCGGCGTACCGGCTGGCGAGCGGCGCGATTACCGCTCGCGGAACGTGATTCGACCCTTGGTCAGGTCGTACGGCGACAACTCGACTTTGACCCGATCGCCGGGCACGATGCGAATGAAATTCTTGCGCATTTTTCCCGCGACGTGAGCGGTGACGACGTGGCCGCCGTCGATGGTGACGCGAAAGCGGGTATTCGCCAACGCTTGCGTCACGACGCCTTCGACTTCGAGACCTTCTTCTTTTTGCTTTTCTGCCATAGGCTTACAGCGCCCTCTGTGACCGGAACTTGCCCCGCGACTCGCCCGCCGACGGTTGGCTCAAATATTGCGAGATTCGCGTATCTTATACTTTATAGCACGTTGCGTAAACTGGTGCGGCTAGGCCAATAAGGGCAATTGAATCCTCTCCGTCCCACTTCCGACTTCTGTAGCCGAGGTCTGTGACCTCGGCCGCGCTGTCCACGAACGCACCATTCGCCCTGCGCCGGGATCCGCGACGACGATTTATTGGGTCGCCGTGTCCTCCCCCCTATAGGTCACAGACCCCGGCTGCAGAAGGCACATTCGCGGCGCCGACTCGCTTTAGAGCAAATCGCCGGGCCTCCGGTACAACGAAAGCCGCATTCACGCCGATCCCCCCGACCACTACAATGCCAGGGTTGAGGAGCCATCCTCACAGACGGAGCGTCGAGGGACTGACTACGGAGGGGGTCTGGGCGGGTGGAGACCAAGCTGCGCATCGACATCTTGCGGCAGCCGGACGATGAAACGTGCGGCCCGACCTGTCTACATGCCATTTATCGGTATTACGGGCTGGAGTTGCCGCTCGACGCCTTGATCGCCGGCATCCCGAAACTGGACGATGGCGGCACACTGGCGGTCTGGCTGGCGTGCGACGCCCTGAAGCGCGACTACGCGGCGAAAATCTTCACCTATAACCTGCCCGTGTTCGACCCGAGTTGGTTCGAACGGGAACTATCCGCGGAGGAGTTGGCGAATCGCCTGCGCGCCCAGATGGCGTTCAAGACGAAAAAGCGCCGTCTGCAGTTCGCGAGCAAGGCCTACATCGAATACTTGGAGCACGGCGGCCGGCTGCGTTTCGAGGATTTGACGACCGCGCTTGTCCGCCGGTATCTCAACACCGGCCGGCCAATCATCACGGGGCTCAGCTCGACGTACTTGCATCGCTCGTGCCGCGAGTACGGTCCTGAACAAATTGACGATGACATCCGCGGACAACCCGCCGGTCACTTCGTCATTCTTGCCGGTTACAACCGTGAGACCCGCGAAGTGCTGGTCGCCGATCCGTTGTTCCCGAATCCGTTGTCGGAAACCTGCGAGTACCTCGTGAGCATCGATCGTGTGATTGGCGCCATCTTGTTGGGCGTGGTCACCCACGACGCGAACCTCTTGATCATCGAACCACGCACGAAGCGTCGGACCCCGGAACATGCCGATTCTGATCGTAGTCAATAACGTCAAGGAATGGCCCTTCAAAGTCGAAGGGGCCGAAGTGGTCGGGGCACGCTCGTATCTCACCAAGCCGGAATACGGCGAGATGCGCGGCGTCAAACTCCTGAACCTCTGCCGTTCCTACCGCTACCAGAGCACGGGCTATTACGTCACGCTGCTGGCGACGGCGCGCGGGCATCGACCATTGCCGGATATCACCGCCGTGCAGGACATGAAGTCGCAGACGGTCGTGCGGATGGTGTCCGATGACCTGGACGAACTGATCCAGCAGAGCCTGTCGCCGATCCAGTCCGACAAGTTCACGCTGAGCATCTACTTCGGCCGCAACCTGGCCAAGCGGTACGACAAACTCTCGCGCGAGTTGTTCAATCTGTTCCACGCGCCGATGCTCCGCGCGCAGTTCACGCGCAACGGCAAATGGACGCTGCGCAACATCACGCCGGTGCCGGTGGGCGATATCCCCATGCAGCACCGCCCGTTCGTGTTCCAGACGGCCAACGAGCATTTCGCCGGTCGCACCGCGGCGTTCAAAAAGAAAACCGCGCCGAAATACGACCTGGCGATCCTCACCAATCCCGACGAAGAGTTGCCGCCGTCGAACAGCAAGGCGATTCAGAAGTTCATCAAAGCCGCGGAATCAATGAAGCTCGGCGCGGAACTGATCACCCGCGACGACTATGGCCGCATCGCCGAGTTCGACGCGCTGTTCATTCGCGAGACGACGCAGGTCAACCACCACACCTATCGCTTCGCCCGCCGCGCGGCGATCGAAGGGCTCGTCGTGGTCGACGACCCCGAGTCGATTATGAAGTGCTCGAACAAGGTCTATCTGGCGGAGTTACTCGCGCGCCACAAAGTGCCGATCCCGCGCACGCTGATTGTCCATCGCGACAACATCGAAGAAATCGGCAGCCAGTTGGGCTTTCCGTGCGTGCTGAAGCAGCCCGATTCCTCGTTCTCGCGCGGCGTCGTCAAGGCCGAGAACGAGGAGGACTTGGCCGCGCAATGCGAGGAATTCCTCGGCAAATCCGACCTGGTCGTCGCGCAGGAATTCCTGCCGACCGATTTCGATTGGCGGATCACCATCTTCGACCAGCGCCCGCTGTTCGCCTGCAAATACCACATGGCGCCCAAGCACTGGCAAATCCGCAAGAGCGAGGGCCCCGGCAAGCATGAGTACGGCAAGGTGGAAACCATGCCGGCCGAGCTCGCGCCTCGGAACGTCATGCGCACGGCGCTCAAAGCCGCCAACCTGATCGGCGACGGCCTCTACGGGGTCGACCTCAAGCAATCCGGCAAGGAATGCTACGTCATCGAGGTGAACGACAACCCCAACATCGACTCCGGCTTCGAAGATTCAATCCTCCGCGAAGAACTCTATCGCCGCATCATGGAGGTGTTCCTGGAACGGATTGAAAGCCGGAAGGCGGGGCTGGCGAGGGCGTAACAGGGCCGAACAATTGGTTGAATGGGAATCGTCTATGTCCCGCCTTTTCGAGCATTTGCGACGCCTTGTTCGCGAGGAACGCTATGTTATCGGTCAGCATGCTTCCGAACGGCTGGAACTTCGCGGTATAATGGAATGGCAGGCCGTCGTAGGGCTCGAAGACGGCGCATGCTTGCGTGAGAATCAGGATTCGCAGCCCAATCCAACGGTGGAAGTTCGCGAAATACTGCCTGACGGGACCGAGTTCAAGGCTGTATGGGCATACATGCAACGGAGCGACCTTGCGAAATTGGTAACCGTTCACTTCTTTGATGTGGATTGAGCAATGCGTATTGCTGGCGAACGAATCAAACGAACGCGGTTGATCCAAACGGATCAATACGTCGTAGCCGTTGAAGTGGAAATGGTCATTCCGCCGGACGACCCTAGCGAACCGTGCTACGAGGCTGAAACCGTGGAGTTGCTGCGCGAGGTAAAGGAACACGCTGAGCAAGGCGACTTGGCGTGGCTGACGCAGCATGGCAAAGTCTATGCGGCTGTAGGGGCTGCATAGCAACGAACGAAGCGGGCATTGCTCAAAATGCAGTGTCACACAATGGATTATCCATGGCCCGACGAATTCGAAGGCTTCGTCGAACTTCTCCGCCGAAGTGGTCTGGCGACCGAGCGGGCGGTGGGTGAACTCGTTGAGCGCTATCGCAAGAATTATCTTCCCGCCACCAGGTTGCCGGACACGGTCACTGCCTTCTGTTCGTTTCTGGTCGCTGAGAATGTATTGACGACTTGGCAATGCACGAAGTTGCGCGAATGTCGGTACAAAGGCTCTCGCGTCGGTCACTGGCTGTTCTTGGATGAACTCGGCGGCCGCACGAAAGAGCGTTTGTTCTTCGCCCGAGATGAACGCGGATTGGGTCACGCGATTCTGAAAGTCATACCCCAGGATGGGCCTGTTCCCGTGCGGTTTGAAGTGGTTCAACGATTCGGTTGATACGACGTTGCCGCCTGGCGCAGCTCTCACCGCCGATGCCAACACGCTTATGCGGCAAAACCCGCCCCCAGGGGTCCAAAACTTCCCCCCTGCCTGATATTCTAGAGCTAGTGGCAGTTGCGCTCCCTTGGCCGGGTTTGTTGGCATGTCGCGTTTGGGTTGGATCTTCGCGTTGGTCTGCTTGCTGGGCGTTGGCCGGTCGGGCTGGGCTGCCGATGTTGACCCGGCGGATTTGGAATTCTTCGAAAAGCACGTCCGACCGGTGCTGGTCGAACGCTGCTATGAGTGCCATTCCGACCAGGCGGACGAACCGGACGCCGGGTTGAGGCTCGATTCCCGCGACGGCGTGCTGCACGGCGGCGAAAACGGGCCGGCGATCGTTCCCGGCGATCTCGATCAAAGCCGCCTGCTGCGAGCGATCTCGTACAACGACGTCGACCTGCAAATGCCGCCCGACGGTAAGTTGCCGGACGAGGCGATTGAACACTTGCGGGAATGGATTCGCCGCGGCGCGCCTTGGCCGGAAGAGGCCGCTGCACCAACACCGACGACGGAGTCCAAAGCCTCGTTTGACTTGCAAGCTCGCAAGCAGACGCATTGGGCGTGGCAGCCGATCCAAACCGTCGAGCCGCCGACAGTAAAAAACAAATCCTGGCCGCGCGGAGATGTGGACCGATTCATCCTTGCCAAGTTGGAGGCCGCCGGCATTGCTCCGGTGGGCGAGGCCGATCGCCGCACTTGGTTGCGACGCGTGACGTTCGATCTGATCGGCCTGCCGCCGACGATCGAGGAAATCAACGCGTTTGTCGCGGATGCGTCTCCGGAGGCGCACGAAAAGGTCGTCGATCGCCTGCTGGCGTCGCCCCACTTTGGCGAGCGTTGGGCGCGGCACTGGCTTGACCTGGTGCGCTACGCGGAGACGAAAGGGCACGAGTTCGATTATGCGGCCCCCAACGCCTGGGAATATCGCGACTATGTGATCCGGGCTTTGAACGCCGACGTTCCTTACGATCAGTTCGTCGTCGAACACCTGGCGGGAGACTTACTGCCGGAACCGCGATTGCATCCGACCGAACGCTTCAACGAGTCGCTCATCGGCACCGGATTTTGGTTTCTCGGTGAGGAACTGCATTCGCCCGTCGATACGCGGCAGGACCAGGCGGATCGGTTCGACAATCGTATCGACGTGATGTCGAAAACCTTTCTGGGATTGACCGTGGCCTGTGCCCGGTGCCATGACCATAAGTTCGACGCCATCTCCAATCGCGACTACTACGCGCTGTTCGGCTTCCTGGAAAGCAGCAGCGGGCGACTGGCGCGGTTCGAGACGTTGGAGCAGGATCGCCAATTGGCTGTCGAGTTGGACGCGATCGATCGCGCAGCACAGCAACCGCTCCGCGCCGCGGCGGCGCTGGCGCTACGTCCCACCGTGGAACGGCTCGACGCCTACTTGTTGGCCGTGCGCGATCTGTTCGCTGACGAATCTCTGGTCGTGGATGATATCGCGGCGGAACGCGGGTTGGACGCGCGGGTACTTCGCGCCTGGGGACGGCGGTTGACGAACGCCGTGGACGACGACAACGATCTCTTCCACGCTTACGCGCAGGCGATTGCCACGCCGGATCAAGTTGCCGAAGCGCCCACGGCTAGCTGCGATGAAGTGACGCCGCCTTCCATCGAGATGATCGTTGATTACTCCCAACTTGCGCCGGAAAAATGGCTGCCGGACGACGTGAGTTACGGTCTCGCGCCGCGGTCGCCGGGATCGGTAGCCATCTCGCGCGGAACAACTGCGCCGCGCATCGAGTTCGCGGAACGAGGCGCGGCCGTGTTCGATCCGGCCTGGGACGTGCGCACCTTGGCGGCCGAACATCAATTGGAACCGGGCGCGGTCGGCAACGTCGTGCGGCCAGGGCGGACGCTCTACACGCCGAATTTCACCGTGCAGGGTAAAGTTTATGTGCTCGTGCGCGGCGTTGGCCAGGTCTATGCGACCGTCGACCAACACGCGCTCATCGCAGGCCCGCTACATGGCGTGCTCGTCGGCGGGTTCAATACCGAAGGCGCATGGCGTTGGGTGGAGCGCGACCTGAGCGAATACGTCGGCCGCACGGCACACCTAGAATTCACGCCTGCCAAAGAGCAAACGATCGAGGTCAGCGCCGTGGCGCAGGGAGCGACTCCGCCAGCGCCTCTGGAAGATTCATTAGCCGGCCTGGTGCCTGTCGACGCCAGCGCCACGCCGGACTCGATGGCCGCGGCGTTGCGCAATCGCTTTGCGGCGTTGCTCGCTCGGCTCGAAGATGCGAGAGCGATCGACGAAGAACACGCCGCTCACGACGCGCGATTGGCGAACTGGGCCCTTGCGAATCCATCGCTGTTCACGCCTGACCCCGATGCCGCATTTGCGCCGGTCGCTGCGCTGGCCGACGATTGGAAAGCAAGGCGAGCGCAGGTGCTGGCGAGGATCAAGACGGAGTCGCGCCTTTGCATGGCGATGCAGGACAACACCGGCGTCGATGAACACGTGTTCCTGCGCGGCTCCTGGAAAAACCTGGGCGTCGCCACGCCCCGTCGCGGGCTCGAAGCATTGTACGGCGACGCACCACTGGCGACCGGGTCCGGAAGCGGGCGTTTAGAACTGGCGCGACAGTTGACCGATGCCAAGGCGAATCCGTTGCTGCCGCGCGTGATGGTCAACCGCGTATGGCATCACTTGTTTGGACGCGGCATCGTGGCCTCGGTCGACAACTTTGGCGTGATGGGCGACATGCCCACGCATCCGGAGTTGCTCGACTATTTATCAACGAAATTCATTCACGACGGTTGGTCCATCAAGCGGTTGATTCGCGAACTCACCTTGTCGAGCACTTATCGGCTGGCGTCCGGAGGCGAAACGGTCGGGCCGCCGAGCGATCCGCAGAATCTCTTGCTTTCCCGCGCCCGTGTCCGGCGATTGGAAGGAGAGGCCATTCGCGACGCGATGTTGCAAATTTCTGGCAGCCTCGATCGCCGACCATACGGGCGATCTGTTCCGACGCACTTGGATTCATTCATGGAAGGCCGCGGACGACCGGAGAACAGCGGCCCGCTCGATGGTGCGAATCGGCGGAGCATTTACCTCGAGGTGCGCCGCAACTTCCCCTCGCCGATGATGCTGGCGTTCGACACGCCGATTCCGTTTTCCACGGTCGGGCGTCGCAGCGTTTCGAACGTGCCGGCGCAATCGCTGGTAATGCTCAACGACCCGCTGGTGCACGAATTGTCCAGCCGTTGGGCTCAGACAATCTGTTCAGAGGTCGAGGGAAACGCGGATCGAATCGGTAGCATGTACGAGGAGTGCTTCGGACGTTCGCCCACGGATTCCGAGCGAGCGCAATGCGAAGCCTTCGTGAACGAGGCTGGCGAGAACGCCTGGAAGGACCTGGCGCATGCACTTTGGAACGTGAAGGAGTTCGTCTTCGTGAACTAACGCCAACACCAGCCCGTAGCGCCAGCGAGGGAGAGCGGACGTCGTTTTCAACGCAAAGTTGACACTCTCAACGACGTCGTCTCCTCCCGGCTGGTGCGTCCGACCGGTATCGAGAATCGATCCAACATTGACCTGAATCATGCACTGCCGCCACTACATCCCGACGCCGCACTCGCGCCGCGAAATGCTTGCGCGCTGCGCGAACGGGTTCGGCGCGATGGCCTTGGCGGCGCTGTGGGCGGATGCATCGCGCGCAGCTAACATGTTGCCGCACAATGCCAACCTGACGGCGCTGCATCATGCGGCCAAGGCCCGTAACGTCATTTTCCTCTACATGGACGGCGGGCCGTCGCAGGTCGATACGTTCGATTACAAGCCGATTCTGGAGAAGCATCACGGCGTCGATCCCAGTACGTTGTTCAAAGTCGAGCCCACGCAGTTCGATAATGTCGGCGCCATCACCGCTTCGCCCTGGAAGTTCCAGCAACATGGCCAGTGCGGCGCCTGGGTGAGCGACTTGTTCCCGCACGTCGCGCGACATGTCGACAAGCTGGCGATCGTCCGCTCGATGGTCGCGCAGTTTCCGGAACACACGAGCGCAAACTACTTTCTTCACACCGGCACCGGCATCCAGGGTCGCCCGAGCATGGGGGCTTGGACCAGCTACGGCCTCGGTAGCGAAAACGCCGAGTTGCCCGGGTTCATTGTGCTGAATGGCGGGCTGATTCCGCCCGGCGGCATCGACAATTTCAACAGCGGATTCTTGCCGGCCGCGTACCAGGCGTCGATTTTCCGCAGCGGCGATCCGCCGGTGGCGAACATTATTCCGCGGGAAAAAACGGCCGGGGAACAGCGCCGGAAACTCGACTTGATCGCCGCGCTCGACGGTGAAGCGCAAACGCGCCACGGCGCGCAGCCGGAAATCGAAGCGGCCATCGCAAACTACGAGACCGCGTTTCGCATGCAAACCGCGGTGCCGGAGTTGATGGATCTCTCCGGCGAGACCGCGATGATGAAACGTCTCTACGGCATGGAGGCTGGTTATGAGCCCACCCGTGTCTACGCCGCGCAATGCCTGTTGGCGCGCAGGTTGATCGAGCGCGGCGCGCGGTTCGTCGAGCTAACCTGTCCCAAGACGAACGGCAACGATCGCTGGGACCAGCACGCGGGATTGAAGCAAGGGCACGAAATGAACGCCCTCGCGGTCGATCAACCGATCGCGGCGCTCTTGGAAGACTTGCAAGCGCGGGGATTGCTGGAATCGACGCTCGTCGTCTGGGCGGGCGAGTTTGGCCGCACGCCGTTCGCGCAAGGGGACGGGCGCGATCACGATCCATTCGGCTTCACCATTTGGCTGGCCGGCGGCGGCGTGCGGGGCGGCACGGTGTACGGCGAGACCGACGAGTTCGGCTACAAGGCGATTCGCGATCGCGTCGAGATTCACGATCTCCACGCCACGATGCTGCATCTGCTCGGCGTCGACCACAAGCGCCTCACCTTCCGTTTCGGCGGGCGCGACATGCGCTTGACGGATGTGCATGGCAACGTGGTGGACGGAATCCTGGCCTAGGCCGGCGCGCAAGACACAACGTAAAGAAACAGTGATTCACGATGCATTGGCGCGCCATCTTCGGTTTACGCTGTCCCCGTTGCTTGCGGGGCAAGGCCTTTCAGTCGTTGCTCGTGATGCACGAGCATTGTCCCGAGTGCGGGCTGAAGTTCGCGCGCGAGCCTGGCTTTTTTCTCGGGGCGATGTACTTCAGCTACGGCCTCGGCATTCTGGCGTCGCTGCCGATCTGCGCGGTGATGTTCTACCACGAGTATTCGCCCTGGGCGATCTTCGGCGTGGTGATGGCGCAACTCGCGTTGATGTCGCCCCTCTTGCTGCGCTACTCACGCGTGGCCTGGCTGCACTTCGATCAGCGGTTCGATCCGCGCTAACGTCTTTCGGCACTGACGCCGAAAAGCCCAGGGAAGGTCCTCGAAGACTTTGCCAATTGCAATGACTCGGGATGACCTTCCCTGGGCTTAGTTTCCACGATCCATGCTTTCTCATTCCGCAGCCAGTCGGTAGCCGACGCCGAGTTCTGTCAGCAGATAGCGCGGCTGCGCCGGCTGGTCTTCGAGCTTTTGCCGTAGCGCCGCCATAAAGACGCGTAGGTATTGAGTTTCATGCGCACTGCCGGGTCCCCAGACTTCTTTGAGCAACTGGCGATGCGTCATCACTTTGCCGGCGTGTCGTACGAGCAGCGTCAATAGCTTGTATTCGGTCGGCGTCAGATGCACTTCGCCGCCATGCACGGTCACGCGACGCGCCGCCTGGTCGACGCACAAGTCGCCGACCTGGAACACCGCCGCCGCATCATCTCCCGCGGTGCGCGCCGCGTGCCTCAGGGCGACGCGCACGCGGGCCAGCAATTCTTCGATGCCAAAAGGCTTAGTGAGGTAATCGTCGGCGCCGGCGTCGAGGGCGTGGACTTTGTCCTGTTCCTGCCCTCGGGCGGAGAGCACGACGATCGGCAGCGGCGACCAGCCGCGGACATTCTTGATCACGTCCAGCCCATCGCCGTCCGGCAATCCCAGATCGAGAATCATCAAATCGGGCGGTTGCATCGCCGCTTGCGTGATGGCCTCGCGCACGGTGGTCACTTCCGTCAACCGGAACCCATGGTGCTCCAAAGAAACCCGCAGAAACCGGAGAATTTCCGGTTCGTCCTCGACGATCAAGATCCGCGCTGGGTTGGTCATGTGGCGCCGGTGGGTTGCATCGTCGCTGCGATGGGTGCGCTGCTCGGCTCACTCGTTCCGAGCGGAAGTGCGAACCGAAAACACGCGCCGCCACCGGCGCGGTTCTCGGCCCAGATGCGCCCGCCGTGCAGATCGAGGATACCGCGGCAGATCGTCAACCCCAGGCCGACGCTGCCCGGCAGCCCTCCGGGACTGGCCCTGTAGAATTTATCGAACACGCGTTGCTCATCGCCCGGGGCGAGTCCGCGGCCGCGGTCGGCGACTTCGACGACGATATCCTTGGCGCGCGCCTGAGCAGCGATGTCGATCGCGGCGCCGGGCGGCGAGTATTTGACCGCGTTCTCCAGCAAGTTCATCAACACCTGCTGAATCAGCACGTCGTCGCACGGCACCAGCGGCAAGTCCGGCGGCAAACGCGTCGTCACGGGATGATTCGCCAAGCGACCGCTCAATCTTCGCAGCACGACGCCGATGATTTCCTCCAGCGATTGCCACTCCTTGTTGAGCGTCATTGCACCCCCTTCGAGGCGCGTCATGTCGAGAAGATTGGCCACGAGACGGTTGAGGCGATCGGTTTCGGCGTAGATCGATTCCGCGAGTTCGCGGCGCGTGTCCGCGGCGAGCGTGTCGTGTTCGGCGATGAGCGTGCTGCTCGCCCCGGCGATCGCGGCCAGCGGCGTACGCAAGTCATGCGATACGGCGCTGAGCAAGCTGTTCCGCAAGCGTTCCGCTTCGGTTTGCAGCTTGGCTTCATGCGCTTCCAGCGCGATTTGATCGCGCTCGATCGCTTGGGCGATCACACCGGCGCATGTTTCCAGTAGGCGGAACTGCTCCGGGTCGTGGTAGACGATCAAGTCGTCGCAACGGATACCAAGCGCTCCGATCACGCGCTGCGAACCTTCGAGGGGCACAAACAGTGCCGACCCGTTTGGCAGCGTATCTGTACCCGCGCCGGCGACTTGCGCGTGGTTCGCCACCCAATGCGCAACGAGTGGGTTGACAGGGTGCCTAGCAATTTCCGATGCGGCGCCGAACCGCGGCGTCACAGCGCCAGTCGGCTCGCGTAGGTAGATGGCCACTTCGCCGCGAAAGATCTCGGCGAGTTGCTTGCCCGCAAGTTGCAACAGGAAGTCCGTCCCAGAAATCTGCGACAGGCTACGCGTCAGATGGTAGAGCGCCGCCGTGCGCCGTTCACGAATACTCGCGGCCTTGACCTGCGCCTGCAGCCGCGCGGTCAGCGTGCTGATCAAAATGCAAATGATCAGCATCACGATGAACGTCAGCAAGTATTCCGAATCGCTGACGGCGATCGTGTAATAGGGCGGGACGAACACGATGTCGAACAACATAACGCTCGCCACCGTGGCCGCCAGCGCCGGCCCGCGCCCGTAGCGCACCGCCACGAGCGCCACGCCGAGCAGGTACTGCATTACGATATTGGCCTCGGCGAGGCCCCATGCGTGAAACAACCAGCCGACGAGCGTACAAACAGCGACGATCAACGCGGCGCGCAAGTAGCCATCCCACCGCCATACCGAACGCACCGTTGTCGCGGCCTTTCTTGGCGTGAGCGGTTCTCGTTCGCCGTGGATGACATACACGTCGATGTCGCCGCAATCGCGCAGGAGTCGCTGCACGACGGAACCTTGCCGGATGCGCCGCCACCAACTTTCGGCCGTCTTGCCGACGACGATCTTGGTGACATTCTGATCGCGCGCCCAACTCAAGATCGTGGCCGCCACGTCCGCGCCGACCAGCGTGTGGGTCTCGCCCCCGAGTTGTTCCACCAGGCGCAAATGCTTGGCGATGCGTTCGCGCACGTCCGGCGACTCCGCTTCCACTCGGCCAGTATCGACGGACACGCCTGCCCATTCGGCATCGAGCGCCGTGGCCAATCGCTTGGCGGTGCGCACCACCCGCGCCGTCGTTGGGCTGGGCCCGATACATACCAGTACACGGTCACTCGTGGCCCAGGGCGCTTGGTCCTTGCGCAGCGCTCGCTGCCAATCCACTTCGCGATGTAATCGCGCCGCCGCTTGGCGAAAGGAGAGTTCGCGCAGCGCGACGAGATTTGCCTTCTGAAAAAAGTTCTGGATCGCGCGCTCGGCCTGCTGCGGCAGATACACCTTGCCCGCCTTAAGACGTTCGATCAACCCCTCAGGCGTAATGTCGACCAATTCCAAGTCGTCGGCTTGTTCCACAACCGAATCGGGCAGGCGTTCATGCACGACGACTCCGCTGATCTTGGCGATGACGTCGTTGATGCTCTCGATGTGCTGCACATTGAGCGTGCTGTAAACGTCGATGCCGGCGCCGAGCAATTCCTGCACATCTTGCCAGCGCTTGGAATGCCGGCAGCCCTCGGCGTTCGAGTGGGCCAGCTCATCCACCAGAATCAGCTTGGGCCGGCGCGCCAGGGCCGCATCGAGATTGAATTCCAGCAGTTCCACGCCGCGATAGGGAATGCGCAACGGCGGTAACATGTCGAGGCCCGTCAGCAAGGCTTCGGTTTCGGCGCGGCCGTGCGGCTCGACGTACCCGACGACGACCTCAACGCCCGCGGCACGCTCCCGCTGAGCGGCTTGCAACATGGCAAAGGTCTTGCCGACGCCCGCGGCGTAGCCGAAGAAGATTTTCAGCTTGCCCCGCCGCGCCGCCGACTCCGCCGCGGCGACTTGCTCCAGCAATGCATCAGGATTCGGCCGAGCATCGTCCATAAGTAAAGCTTAGCGTCTCTTGCTGCTGTAGCCGAGGTCTGTGACCTCGGAGAGACAGCGTTATTGCCCGCGAAACACGCGAAACACGCAGAAAAAGGAGGTCGAAAGGAGATGCGAGAACTATGGTCGATGCACGGTGTCCAGGGCCAGATTCAATTCCAGGACGTTGACGCGTGGCTCGCCGAGCATTCCGAACGTGCGCGATTGGGTGTGAGCGGCGACAAGGGCCGTGATTTGATCGACGGGAAGACCTCGGGCCGTAGCGACGCGATCGATCTGAAATTGCGCCGCGGCCGGGCTGATGTGCGGATCGAGTCCGCTAGCCGAGGCGGTGACCAAATCGCCAGGAATCGCGCCGGTCTGGGTGGGATGTGCGGCGCGAAGGGTGCTGACGCGTTCCGCGACGGCGTCGAGCAGCGCCGGGTTGGTCGGGCCCAAGTTACTGCCGGACGATGCGGCGCCGTTGTACGCTGGACTCGTGGCCGATGGTCGGCCCCAAAAGTAACGCGGGTCATCGAACGCTTGGCCGATCAACGATGAGCCTACGGCCGTCTCGCCGCGCAGCAGGACGCTGCCGTTCGCTTGATCGTGAAACAGCACTTGGGAAACGCCGGTGATGACAAGCGGATACACTACGCCGGTGATGAGCGTGAGGACGGAATAGACGATGACGGCGGTACGTACTGAGCGAAACATGGGAATGGACTTTGTGAAAAAGATGAGCGACTCGTATAGTCTTCACGCGATGTGAAGAGCCACCAGCGCCAGGTCGACCAGCTTGATTCCGATGAACGGAACGATCAGGCCGCCGAGGCCGTAGATCAACAGGTTGTCGCGCAGCAATGTCGCGGCGCCGACCGCGCGGTAGCGCACGCCGCGTAGCGCCAAGGGAATCAACAGCACGATAATCAAAGCGTTGAAGATCACCGCCGCGAGGATTGCGCTCGAAGGCGTCGCCAGGTGCATGATGTTCAATCGGTTGAGTACGGGGTAGGTCGTCGCGAACGCCGCCGGAATGATGGCGAAATACTTGGCGACGTCATTGGCGATGCTGAACGTCGTCAGCGCGCCGCGCGTCATCAGCAGTTGCTTGCCGATCTCCACAATTTCGATCAATTTCGTCGGATTCGAATCCAGATCGACCATATTGCCGGCCTCTTTCGCAGCCTGCGTGCCGGAGTTCATCGCCACGGCCACGTCCGCTTGCGCGAGCGCCGGCGAATCGTTGGTGCCGTCGCCGGTCATTGCCACCAGCCGCCCACCGGCCTGGTACTCGCGGATCATCTTGAGCTTCGCCTCGGGCGTGGCTTGCGCGAGAAAATCATCGACGCCCGCTTCGGCCGCAATCGCCGCGGCGGTGAGTGGATTGTCGCCGGTGATCATCACGGTCTTGATGCCCATGCGTCGGAGCTCGGCGAAACGCTCGCGGATGCCGCCCTTCACAATGTCTTTCAAGTAAATCACGCCCAGCGGCCGATCATTCTCGGCCACGACCAGCGGCGTGCCGCCGCGTCGCGCAATCTCTTCGACCTGCTGTTTCAGTTCCGCCGGATAGCGGCCGCCGCGTTCGCTGACGAATTGTTCGATGGCCTCGGCGGCGCCCTTGCGAATTTGCTTGCCGTCGATGTCGACGCCGCTGATCCGCGTTTGCGCGGTGAATGGCACAAACGTGGCATGGAGGTCATGAATATTGCGCCCGCGCAGTCCGTATTTCTCCTTGGCAAGCACGACCACGCTGCGCCCCTCGGGCGTTTCGTCGGCCAGCGAAGCGATCTGCGACGCGTCCGCCAACGATCCGACGTCGACCCCGTTTACGGGAATAAACTCCACGGCCTGTCGATTGCCAAGCGTGATCGTGCCGGTCTTATCGAGGAGCAGCACGTCCACGTCGCCGGCGGCTTCGACCGCGCGTCCCGACATCGCAATCACGTTGGCCTGAATCATCCGGTCCATGCCGGCGATGCCGATCGCGGAGAGCAGCCCGCCGATCGTCGTCGGAATCAAACAGACCAGCAGCGCCACGAGCACAGTTACAGTGATGGGCGAACCTTGCCCCGCGGCGTCGACGCTGTAAATGGAAAACGGCAGCAGCGTGACGCACGCCATCAGAAAGATGATCGTCATCGCCGCCAGCAGGATGTTGAGCGCGATCTCGTTGGGCGTCTTTTGACGTTTCGCCCCTTCCACGAGCGAGATCATCCGGTCGAGAAACGTCTCGCCCGGATTTGCGGAGATGCGCACGATCAACCAATCCGACAACACACGCGTGCCGCCGGTGACGCTGCTGCGATCCCCGCCGCTTTCGCGAATTACCGGTGCGCTTTCGCCGGTGATGGCGCTTTCATCCACCGAGGCGACCCCCTCAATCACTTCGCCGTCGGCCGGAACTTGTTCGCCAGCGGCGACCAGCACGACGTCGCCTTTGCGCAGGGTCGAGGCGCTCACTTTCTGTGAGGCGGCGTCGTGGCGCGGCTCGGCGAGCTTGTTCGCCGATACATCCCGCCGCGCTTGCCGCAGGGAATCCGCCTGCGCCTTCCCGCGCCCTTCGGCCATGGCCTCGGCAAAGTTCGCGAACAGTGCCGTGAACCAGAGCCAGACGCTGATGCCGAAGATAAAGCCTGCCGGCGCCTCGCCGTCGCCAAGCAGGGCTTGGACCCAAAGCCCCGTCGTCAGCAGACTGCCGACAAACACGGTGAACATCACTGGATTGCGGACCTGGTGGCGCGGGTCCAGTTTCTTGAACGAATCGACCACCGCCCGCCGCACAATCGGCGAATCAAACAACGGGCGAGCTTTGGTTTGAGCGGACATGGGAGTATGCGCTGGTGGTTGGTAGTAGCTGAGTCGATTGTGGTTTCGAGTGATGAGTGATGAGTTGGAACTTGTCTGAAACTCATCACTCCGCACTCATCACTTCCTGTCACTGCGTCATCATTAATTGTTCCACGATCGGGCCGAGGGCGAGCGCCGGGACGTACGTGAGGGCGCCGACGATGACCACGACGCCGACGAGCATCGCCACGAACAGCGGCGTGTGCGTCGGCAACGTGCCGAGCCCGACCGGCGCGATTTTCTTTGCGGCCAGCGATCCGGCGATGGCGAGCGTCGGAACGATCAGCCAGTACCGGGCGATCAGCATCGCCGTGCCCAATGCCAGGTTGTAGAACGGCACGTTCGCGCTCAGGCCGGCGAACGCGCTGCCGTTGTTGTTGCCGGCCGACGTGAAGGCATACAATACCTCCGAAAAACCATGCGCGCCGGAATTGTTGAGGTTTCCCTTCAACTCGCCGGTATCCGCGGCGTGGTATTCCAGGCCCGGCCCGAGCACGGCGATCGCAGTTCCCGTCAGTACGACGAAGCACGGGATCAGCACCACCAGCGAGGCCATTTTCATCTCATAGGCTTCGATCTTCTTGCCGAGATATTCCGGCGTGCGGCCCACCATCAGGCCGGAGATGAATACGGCGATGATCGCAAAGGCCAACATGCCGTACAGCCCGCTGCCGACGCCGCCGAACACGACTTCGCCCAACTGCATCAGCCACAGCGGCACGAGCCCGCCGAGCGGTGTGAACGAATCATGCATCGAGTTCACGCTGCCGTTCGAGGCTGCGGTCGTGGCCGTCGCCCAGAGCGTGGAATTGACGATGCCGTTGCGGGTTTCCTTGCCTTCCAGATTGCCGCCAGACTGCGTGGCGCTGGCCGATTGATTGACGCCGAGTGCCGCGAGTTTGGGATTGCCGGCCTGTTCGCAGAGTTGGCAGGCGAACAACAGCGGTACGAAGATGACCAGCATCGCCGCCAGAATCGCCCAGCCTTGCCTTCGGTCGCCAATCAGTTCTCCGAACGTGAAGCAAAGCGCCGCGGGAATCAGCAAAATCGCCAGCACTTGCAGGAAATTGCTCAGCGGCGTGGGGTTCTCGAAGGGATGTGCGGAGTTGACATTGAAGAACCCGCCGCCATTCGTGCCGAGTTGCTTAATCGCGATCTGCGATGCCGCCGGTCCCAAGGGCAAGGTTTGTTCCGTGACGCTCAAACCGTCGGCGTTCGCGATCGGATCGACCACCGAGACCACTTTGTATGGATCAAACGTCTGCACGACGCCTTGCGAGACCAGCGCGAGGGCCAACACCGTCGACATCGGCAACAGGATATAAACCGCCGAGCGCGTCAGATCGACCCAAAAGTTGCCGATCGTCGCCGCCGATTTGCGCGACAGCCCGCGCACGAACGCCACGAGCACCGCCATGCCGGTCGCGGCGGAGACGAAGTTCTGCACGCCGAGACCGAGCATCTGGGTCAGATAGCTCATCGTCGACTCGCCGCCGTAGCCCTGCCAGTTCGTGTTCGACGCGAAACTGACCGCGGTGTTGAACGACGAATCCGGTCCCACGCCGGGCAGACCCTGCGGGTTCAGCGGCAACGCGCCTTGAAATCGCTGCAGCGCGTAAATCACTAGGAGCCCGACGAGATTGAACAACAACACATCCACCGCATAGCGTTTCCAGTCGACTTCCTCGCTCGGGTTCACGCCCGCCAGGCGATAAAGCCACGCCTCGCACTTGCCGAGTTTCGATCCCGGCCCGAACACGCGCCCTTGATAGACGCGCGCCATGTACAGCCCCAGCGGTTTCACCGCCAGCAACAGCACCATGAAGAACAACGCAAATTGCATCCAGGCGTTCGCGGTCATGAGTACCACTCCGGCTTCAACAAGGCGACGGCCAGGTAAATCATCAAGCCCACCGAAACGAGTGCGCCGATCGAGTAAATGAGTGACATGTTTTCCCTGCTTTCACGGAAGGCGTTGGCGGAGATCACCGCAGTCGTTCGCACAACCAGACCAGTCCGGCCGTCGCCGCCGATAACACGCCCAACGTCAAGAACACCGTGAGTTCCATGGCTCCCTCGGGGTTGGATTTCTGTCTCTTCGAAGAAATCCTAGCGGCGGCGACACAAAGTTGACGTCAAAACCGGGGTCGGGCGCATCAAGATTGCATTAAGACGGCCGCCTTGTGGAGGATTCCCGCCCTCGGGACCGGCTTGCCCTGTCCCCTGGCGGCGACTACGGTAGGTCCAGCATCGATTGTCCACTGCACTGCGACGGAAGCCCCGCCATGATGTTTCACCTGCCGCGCGCGATCCTCTTGTTGCTGGCGATGGGCGCCGTCGCCGTCGCGGACGACATCACCTTCGAACGGGTCTTCGGGCCCGAGGTGCCGGGGCGTTATAAGCATCCGGCCGCGATTGAGGAGCTTGCCAATGGCGATCTCTTGCTCGTCTACTACGGCGGCGAGGGAGAGTATCAAGGGGATACGGCGGTCTTCGGCTCGCGGAAGCGCCCCGGGGATAAATCGTGGCCCGCGCCCAAGGTGATCGCCGACACGCCCTTCACCGGCGACGGCAACGCGGTGGTGTGGCAAGCGCCGGATGGCCTCGTCTGGTTGTTCTACGTCTGCCGCTTTGGCGAAACCTGGTCCACTTCGCGGATCAAAGCCAAAGTCTCGCGCGATGGCTCGGAGACTTGGTCGGACTCGATGCTACTCACGCTCGAACCGGGCACGATGGTGCGCAACCGTCCGATCGCGCTCAGCAACGGCGAGTACCTGTTGCCAATCTATCACGAGACCGGCGAGGACCCGGAGAAAACCGGCGCAGATTCGACGTCGCTGTTCTTGCGTTGCGATCCGAAGACCAAAAGATGGACGGAGACCGGTCGAATTCGCTCGCCGAAAGGCAACCTGCAACCGGGCGTCGCCGAGTTGGAGCCGGGCCATCTCGTCGCTTATTGCCGCCGCGCCGGCGACTATCTGCCTACTACTAAAGGCTACATCGTCCGCAGCGAATCTCACGACAATGGCCAGACCTGGACCGAAGGCGTCGATTCCGAATTTCCCAATCCCAATGCTGCGATTGATTTTCTTAAGCTGCGCAACGGCCACTTGCTGCTGACCTACAACAACAGCATGTCGGACCGCACGCCGCTCACGGCCGCGATTTCCGTCGACAGCGACAAGACCTATGCCGCGAGCCGCGACATCGTCTTCGGCGCCGGGGATTTTGGATATCCCTACGCGATCCAATCTCGCGACGACAAGATCCACCTAGTCTACACTTCCGACGAGCGAACCGTGGTAAACCACGCCGTGTTTGACGAGGCGGCGGTGTTGAAGTCGAAATAGCTCGCCGGACGCCGCTAAACCGTGGTTCAGCGGCGCCGACGCAGCAATAGTGCATGCGCACTTTGACTACTGCGGCGCAATCAGCGACGCCTTCACGTTCTCGTTGATGCGAGGCGATTCGGTGATCGCCTTCATCAATCGCTGCTCACGCTCGTTCTGCACGAGAATTTCCTGCATCGCGTTTGGGTAAAGTTCCTTCAAACCTGCGATGTCGCCCAGGGACAAATCCTCGCTGTCTGAAATCGGCGCGCATGGGTTAGGATCGGAGACGTAAAACAGCTTCGGAAAGCGATAGAGCATAATCGAAGCCCGATCAAAGGTTCCGGCGGACCCGCTGCCCGCTGGCTCCTGTCGAAGATTGTGATCGACCTTGGCCTTCGGCCAAAAGTTGGGAGCGCCAGAAAGGAACGTGTAAATCCCAGGACGGCGGCCCATCGAGTCGTTGACGTATTGTTGGTTGCCATCCTTTGTCGGTACATAACCAGGGTCGTTCTCCCAGCGGAACTGCGCATCGCAGCCGCCGATGGGGCTCTGGTGCTCGTGATTGAACGCCAGCGCATGCAGGAATTCGTGTCGCGTCGTTCGCTTCCAACTCGCTGGTCGGAACTGATCATAACCGCCCAGATTTAAGCTGCGTTGATGCGCGCGGCCGCCTATCGCTTGCAAGGGATTCCCGATCGAGGGATTGTTGCTGTCCCGCCCCACTAAGGAAAAGTTACCGCCTTGATCGAAGGAAACGCGGATGTCGGCCTTGTGGACCGCGTCCGAGCTCGACCAAGTGCGGTACTTGCCCGTGGCTGGGTTCAATCCGAAGTCGAGTGTGATATTGCCCGCGTCGGTGATTTGCTTAGTGGCCTCGGCAATGTCGCGATGCAGAGCGTCGTCCCCGCCGAGAAAAGCCACGGTCACCGTGGAACCCGTCAGCCACTTCTGCAAATCGCTGACAAAGAACTCAAAGCCCGGCGTATCACCTTGCGGCAGGCCCGCCAGCAATCGTTCGCGAGCTTCCATCGACGCCGTGATGTGATCCGGAAGATCGTCGATTAGCCATTCATCCTGCCCAACAACAGGCGTCGTCGCGCTCAGTGCGACCGCGGCGCACAGCAGCGGGATGGCGCACGACCACCGCTTGATTCGACAACCAATAGACATGGAATCGCTCCTTTCAAGAAATGAGAGAGCCAAACACTAACAACGCACGCAGGGAATCGAAGTGGAACGATTTGAATCGTTCACGGAGGACACAAGTCTGAACTAGTAAACGACGACTTGCCCAACACGTTGAATGGCCGAGAACCGGCGCATCAGAACTGTCGCGCATTCTTGCGGTCGCTCGGGCAAAAGTCAATCTTTTTCCAACGCAACATCCGACCGGGGGGAGAGACGTAGTGGGCGGATGGCTCGCTCCCGCGACGGCGCCACCTTTCCACGCAACTTGCCGACAGCTACCATCCGCCCATGGCTCAAGGACTGAACGCGGCGCAGCAAGAGGCGGTGGAAACGCTCAGCGGGCCGCTCTTGGTGCTGGCCGGGGCCGGAACCGGCAAAACGCGGGTGGTGACGTACCGGATTGCCAATTTGATCCGCCACGGCGTCGCCCCGGAGCGGATTCTGGCCGTCACGTTCACCAACAAAGCCGCCGGCGAGATGCAGGAACGGGCCGGCGCGCTCTTGGGGAAGCGACGCCCCACCAAGCCCGAGATTTCCACCTTCCACTCGCTCTGCGTGCGCATTCTGCGCCGGCAGATCACCCGGCTGGGCTATCCGGCGGAGTTTTCCATCTGCGATCGGGGCGATCAAGAAAGCGTCGCGCGGACGGCGCTGCAGGAAATCGACGTTGCGCAAGAAACGCTCAAGCCCGGCGATTTGGTGAATCAGATCAGCCGCTGGAAGTCGGCGTCGGTCCGCCCAGCCCAGGCCTCGGCGGTCGCGCGGACTGACAAGGAACACCTCGCGGCGGCCGCGTATCGGCGTTATCAGAACGCGCTCAAGGCGTCTGGCTCACTCGACTTCGACGACCTGCTGCTTTGCACCGAGGAGCTCTTCGAAAAACACGCCGAGGCATTGGCCGAGGAGCGGGCGCGATTTCGCCATCTGTTGGTCGACGAATACCAGGATACGAACGGCTCGCAATACCGCATCATCAAGGCCTTGGCGTCGGCGCATCGCAATCTGTGCGTCGTGGGCGATGACGATCAATCGATCTATGGCTGGCGCGGCGCCGAGGTGGCGCACATCCTGCGCTTTCGCCGGGACTGGCCGGAAGCCAAAGTGGTGCGGCTGGAAGACAACTACCGATCCACGGCCGAAATCATCGCGCTGGCGAATCGGTTGATCGTGTTCAACAAGGAACGACACGATAAGGTCTTGCGCGCGTCGCGGAGCGACGGCGGAAAGCCGAAGCTCTGGCAGTGCGAAACCGCGGAAGCCGAAGCCCATGCCGTGGTCGAGGAGATTCGACGTCAGGTTTTTCAGCGCGAAGCGCAGCCGCGCGACATTGCCATCCTGTTTCGCACCAACCAGCAGCCGCGTCTCTTCGAGCAGGAACTACGCCGCGAAAAAATACCTTACGTGTTGATGGGTAGCCGGTCGTTCTACGATCGCAAGGAAGTCCGCGACGTGTTGGCTTATTTGAAGCTGCTCGCGCACCCGAGCGACGACGTCTCGCTGCGACGCATCATCAACCTGCCGCCGCGCGGGATCACGCAAAGCACCGTGGAGAAACTCACCGCCGCCGCGACGAGCGGGCGCAAATCGTCGGGAGAATTACTCGCCACCGCCCGCGAGATCGCCGGCGTCTCCGGGCCGGCGGCCACGGCCATGGAACGCTTCGGGCAACTGATCGCGCGCTATCGCCAGCGCCTGCCCGGCGAGCCGCTAGCGGAGGTCGTCACCGATTTGGTGCGCGAGATTCGCTACGAAGACGAACTGGCGCGCGTGTATAAAGATCCCAACGAAGCGATCACGCGTTGGAATGCGGTGCAGGAAGTGGTCAACTCGTTGGCGGAATTCCAGCAGCGCAACAAGTCCGGCAAGTTGTCGCAGTTTTTGGAAGAGATCCTACTCGCCGATCGCGAGGAAGAAGAAGACAAGGAAACGAAGCTGGAGCGCAACGCCGTGGCGCTGATGACGCTTCACTCCGCCAAGGGACTGGAGTTTCCGCAGGTGTTTCTGGTGGGCATGGAAGAAGGCTTCTTGCCGCACATTCGCTCGATCAAGGAAGAAGGCTCCGCGATCGACGAAGAGCGCCGGCTTTGCTACGTCGGCGTGACGCGCGCGCGAGATCGATTGACCATTTCACTCGCCCTCTCGCGGATGAAATGGGGCAAACCCCGGCCGACCATCCCGAGCCGCTTTCTGTTCGAGATGCAAGGCAAAGCGGACAGCCCTCAAGCGCGGATGGCGTTGGCTCGCATTACCGAGGAATTCGGCGACAAGGGAGAAACCATGCAAGTGGAAACTCGCGTCGATCGCTCCGGAGGAGGAGAGGCCGCCACGGAGCCACGCAAGCCGCGGAGCGGGCGCGGCGCGGGGAAACCGCGGAGGCGCTGAGACCCGGAGGGGAAAGGGAGAAGTGGGTTGTCGGAGAGCAAGTTTTGTTGTGGATGTTTTTGGCGGGAGTTCTACAATCAGGGGCTGTTTCGCGTTTGCGGTTGTTTGCCGATTGAGTTGCGATGTCTGACACCTTGATTGACGTTGACGCCGTGCGCCTGAGTTATGGGGCGCGATGCATTCTGGACGGCGTGAGCGCGTCGGTGATTGCCGGGCAGACGGTGGCGCTCTTGGGCCCGTCCGGCGGCGGCAAGTCGTCGCTGTTGCGGTGCATCAACGGTCTCAATCGATTCGACGCCGGTCGGATTCGCGTCGGGGAGCACACGTTGCTTCCCAACGGCGAAGGAAATTCCCGGGCGACGCGCGGCGCCGTGCATCGGTTGGCGGGAATGATCTTCCAGGATTTCCAACTCTTCCCGCATCTCACGGCGCTCGGCAACGTCATGGAAGCGCCGGTGCATGTGCTGAAATCGCCCAAGACCGCGGCGCGCGAGCGCGGCCTGGCGTTGCTGGAACGCGTCGGCCTGGCCGACCGCGCGGACTTCTACCCGCGGCAACTCTCCGGCGGCCAAAAGCAGCGCGTAGCGATCGCCCGCGCGTTGGCCATGGAACCCCAGGTGCTCCTCTGCGACGAGATCACCAGCGCGCTCGACCCCGAACTCAAAATCGAGGTGCTGGAAACGCTGGAACACCTGCAAAACACCGGCCTCACGCTATTGATGGTCACCCACGAAATCGGCTTCGCCCGCCGCGCGGCGGATCAAGTGATGATCCTTGCCGACGGCAAAATCATCGAACGCGGCCCGCCGAGCGAAGTCCTTGACCGCCCTCAGACAGATCGCACAAGGCAGTTCTTAAGCCAAGTGCTGGGGTGAAAAAAGCACTAGCCCGGCTATCCTTAACTGTCATGCGCAAATCGGCTGGCCGTTCGTGATTTAATCAAGGCCAGTTTTTTTCGGGAGGCACGGATGCCGCGATCGAATGAGAAGTTGCGGGTGTATTTGAAGGCGGCGGTGCGGCGCAACTTGGAGGCGTTGTGCCGGCAAGGCAGCGCGCCGGCGACGAAGGTCCGCAAGGCGCGAATTCTGTTGATGGCCGACGCGAACCAGTCGGGCGGCGCGCAGCCGGATCACGCGATCGGACTTTGCCAGCGGCAGGCGGTGCGCGTGCGTCAAGAGTTTGCGCGTGGCGGCGACGTGCCGGCATTGGAGCGCAAGCCGCGTTCGCGGCCGGGCACGACCGCGCGCGATTCGTCGCGCACCTCGAAAAGATCCCTGACGTCTACTGCGAAACGTACGACGACGAACACCCGTTGATCTGCCTGGACGAGGCCGCGAAGCAGATCACCAGCGACGTGGAACCGGCGCTGCCGATGGCGCCGGGCCAGCCGCGTCGCGAAGATCATCACTACCAGCGCAAAGAAGTGCGCGCGGTGTTCATGTGCTTCGATCCGCTCCGCGGTTGGCGGCGCGTGGCGAGTTGCGAGAGCCGCACGCGAATCGATTGGGCGCTGCAGGTGCAACATCTGCTGGACAAGGACTACCCGCGCGCCAAACGCGTCACGCTGGTCTGCGACCACTTAAACACGCACGACATTGCGAGCCTGTACGCGGCCTTCGACGCCGAGACGGCGCATTGCCTCGCGCGCCGACTGCGGCTCGAACACACGCCGCGCAACGGCAGCTGGCTCAACATAGCGGAAATGGAATTGAGCGTGCTCACACGGCAGTGCTTCGGCCGCCGCTTCGACAGCGCCGCGCAAATGGCAGACGCCATGCGCCGCTGGCAACGCGCCCGCAACGCAAGCAAACAAGGCGCCCGCCGGCGATTCACCACCGCAAATGCCAGCATCCAACTCCACAGCCTCGATTCGACAGCATGACATTTAAGGATCGGCATTGCTGGACGGCGGTTCTGGCGCGCAACAAGACAGCCGCCGTGGTTTGTGCCACGGCGGCTGGGCGTTGAAATTGCATTCAGACTACGAACGTCGCCACTACGGCTGAGCCGCGGCGCCGGTTTGCGGGACGCCGAGGAGAGCTTCCTCTTCTTCCTGAATGATGATGCGTGGCGTGACCATCATCATCAGGCTTTGCGTCTCGTGGCCGATGCCGACGTTCTTGAACAATCGGTTCACATACGGCACTTTGCTCAAGAGCGGGACGCCGAACTCGTTGCGTCCTTCGTTCATGCGTTTGATGCCGCCCAAGAGCACCGTACCGCCGTCCGGCACGCTGACCGTGGTGGTGACCGTGGTGAAGCTGAAGGTCGGCAACTGCACCGTGGTGCCAGCCGACGTCGTCGTCCGCGTGTTGTTGCGGCTGGACGTGTCGTCGTCCGGACCTTCCGACGCGCTGTCTTCCGTGGTGCTCGATTCACCCGTGAAGGTGAAGGTGTCCACGTCGCCGATCTGGCTGAAGAACGGCACGACGGTCATGCGGACAAAGCGTCGATCGCTCGACACCACGGCCTGCACACTCATGTGCGTTCCTTCGTTCAGCACGACGATCACCGGTTGCTGGGCGGCGGCGAAGTCGCCGACCACCGGGATCACGCTGATCACGAACGGGCTCTGCGAGGTATCGCTCACGATCGCCTGCTGCCCGTTGAACAGCGTCACCTTCGGAGCTTGCATGATGTTGCTGCGACGATCACCTTGCGCCGCTTCCATCAGGAAGCGGGCTTCGATGTCGCTCAAGATCGCGAAGCCCAACGTGGCCCCCGCGCCCGGAGCGTAACCGCCGAACTGCGGCACCGCCAAGGGGAAGTGCCCCTGCGTGAACGGCACGTCCAGGTCGGAGGTGAAGTTCCCGGTCGGATCGAGACCGACCGTGGTCGACGGACCATGGTCGCGGTCCTGCGTGTCGCGCGTCGGATTGCCGCCCGTGCCGTCAGAATCGTCGTTGGAGATGCCGAAGGTCTGGAACGGCCGATCGCTGTCGTCGTCGAGATCGAAGTCGAAGTCGACGCCGATCCGCTCGAAGAACTGATCGCTGAGCGTGATGAACCGCACTTCAATCGTGACCTGCAAGTCCTGCAAGCGGCGCAACTGTTCCAACAGATCGGCGATCTCCTCGTGGACGTCCTGCGTCTGGCTGATGACCAGGGTCAGGTTGTTGGCGTACTCTTGAATGGCGCCGGTGCCGCCCACGTCCGTCCACGTCGTGGGTTGAATCGTCGACGTAATCAATTCGATCAAGCTGTCGAAGTCCGGCTGCACCCCGCCGCCGATCCCGCCCGGACCGTCGCCGATCGGAGACTGCGTCGCCCCCGTATGCACGCTTTCCGAAGCGCCCATCGAGGCCAGGATCGCTGGGTTGATGGTGGCGTTGGCGTTCGCGCCGTCGCGGCTCGCCACGACCGAGATCGGGCTGTGCGAGGCGAACCCTCCGCCAGCGCCCCCGTAGCCGAGCGAGCCGTACGCGTCGTGCAACGCGCCGGACATCCCCATCCGGCTATTCGGGACGAAGTTCGGGATGCCGATCACCAGATCGGCCACGCTGTAAACGACAGGGTAGAAGCTCCCGTCTTTCTGGTCGTGGCTGGTGATGTTCAGCACATCGTTCTTGATGACATACGTCAGGTCGAGCGGCTCCAAGATCAGGTTGAGCGCACTCTTCAGCGAGATCTCACTCTTGAGGTCGATCGTAACCGGCGTATCGGACGTGGCGCCGGCGTCGGACAGACCTTGGGGATTGAGGTAGACGTTGACTTGAGCAACCTTGCCGAGATAGTCGATCACTTCGGCCAAGGGCTTCGCCTGGAAACTCAGCGAGACAGGAGTCTTGAGCTTCTTTTCGATTTCCAAGTCCTTCTCGCTCCGCATCTTCGTCCGCGGATCGAGCGACCTGCGGCGGGCCGTCAGTAGTTCCCATTCCTTGGCGTCGCCGAACTGGAACGGCTTGTTGTCATCGAACGGCTGCGAGGAAATTTTCGCATTCGTCAAACTGTCCACGACGCCTCGTTCCTCGAGATCCGCCAGATCCATCTCGTTGCGCAGGCGGCGCATCTGCCGGACTTGCGTGTTGATCTGCATCACCACCTGTTCGTCCGGCGCCAATTCCTTCGCCTGCTTGGCGATCAACTCGGCTTCCGGGAAGCGGCCTTCGTCCATCTTTCGATTGAAGTCGTCGACCAACATGGCGAGCTTCTGCTCGACTTCGACCTTGACCTTGGCCTCGCGATCGATCTGGCCCTTCACGTCGCGGTTGCTGTCCAGCAGTTCGATCCGGCCTTGATTGTTGGTGATATACAGATCGGCTTGCGTTAACGTGCGTTGCACGCGACGCAAGAGTTGTTCGCGAATCGCCGGCTCGACGCCGGAGTTCTCGACCATCTGTCCGGCCGTCACCAGCATTTCACGGGCACGGCGCGGATCGCTTTCCATCAATCGGCCCGACTCCGCTTCCAATCTGGCGAGTTCAGCGGCCACTTGCCGGGCGGCGAGTTGCTGCCGTGCGGCGGCGTCTTGCGCCGGGTTGCCCGGGCCGGCGACACCCGTCGCGGAAGGTGACAGCAATTGCAAGTGGTCCTGCAAACGCTGCCAAGTGAGCGGATCGAATTCATCCTTGTAGCCGGCGGCTTGCCGGAACAACTGCGCGGCACGCGGTACATCGCGGGCACGCAGAGCTTCCTCGCCTTGTTGGAACAACGCGAAGCCCGGGCCTTCGCCTGGCGGCGTCGGCAGGCTGGTACCGGACGGCTCGGTGTCCGGCAATGCATCCGGGGCCAACGTCGGCGAAGTTTCGTCAAACGGGCTCGTGGCCTGAACGGCCACGTTGCGCGTGCCATCCAATGTCGAGTCATACACGGCCGGAGCGGCATTGCCGCGGGCCTTTTCCATGCGCGCTTTCTGGATATCCAATCGCAACATCCACGGCTGATCTTCGCCTTGCGCGAAGGTGTTTTCCGGCAGTCGCACGCCTTCGGCCTGCACGGCCAGGCGCTCCGCAGCTTCCAAGTCGTTTGCCTGGAGTGCAACGCGTGATTGTCGCATCAGCTCGGCGACCTGTTGCTTGTTCGGTTGTTCCCCGGCAAGGGGCGTGCCCGCGCCGATCGGCTGCAACTTCGGCGGTTCGCCCGTCACGCCGACCAAACCGCCGGGCGCTTCCTTGCCCGTGCGAGCGGACGTGATCCGCTGCATGAGCGTATCCGGCTTGACGTCGAACGGCCCGTAGTTGACTTGCTGTTGACTGGCGACATTGCAGAGACGTTCCGCTTCTTCCAGATCGCGCCACTGCAACATGGCTTCGGCCTGTTCCAGCAGCAACGTCGAATACTCGCGGCGATAGGCCTCAGTGTTCCTCGAGTTGGGATCGCGTTCCTGCAATTCACTCAACCGCGTCCAAGTCGATTGCAACTTGGCCGGCGAATCGTCGGTCAGTTCATAGGTGAGCTTCATCGCCGCCGCTTGCTCGGTCAGCGCCTTGGCGCGATTCATGTCACCGTAGGCCATAGCCCGACGGGCGTCGAACAGCAATTTCTTGGCACGAGTTTGTTCCGGGCTGGTCGCCGCGGTGCGCGGCAGGCGTTGATCCGCCGGCGCACTGCTAAACGGTTCGTCGAGAGCCGGGGCCGGCTGCGATTTCGGCGCGGCCGCTCGGGGCGACGCGGTTGGCTCCTCGGCCTGTTCGTCTTGCGGCACGGCCGTGGCGAACGGGTCTTCGACTTCTTCGCTCGCTTCTTCTTCGTCCTTGCCGAAGAACTTGAAGCGGTCGGCCAAAGTTTCCTTTTGGCCGGACTTCCGCTTCTTCAGGCGTTCCACGTCGCGCCGCGCCTTCTTGGGCGTATCGCCCAGATGGAGCGGGTTGTAGCTCACGTCAAGCTTCTCGGCTTCGCGGACGAGCTTGTCCGCGACGTCGAGATCGCCGTCCTTCATCGCCTGCCGGGCGCGATCCAATAGATCGCGGGCTTCGGCATGAAGGTCCCGCTCCTCGTCGCCGTCGGCTTGGCGCACCATGGGCGCCGAGAGCCAGGTTCGAGGAATGCTCCACGGCGCGGCCGCCGCGGAGGACGGAAGGCAGGCCCAAGCCATGCCCAGTCCGACTAACAGGATGCGTGCCGTCGTATTCAACGCGTTCTCCTTTTGCAACGTGTGCGAACCGCGATCGTCTCCGTGCGACATGTCGCGTGCGGGGGCGCAAGGCCTCGGCGCGCGGACGCTGTCCACGGGTGGTTGAGTTTCGACAGAAATGCGGGCGGGTAATTAACTGAGGCGGCAAGACCGGTCAAGGGCAGTTTTGAAGATTTTCACAAACGGCGCGTAGTTTTTTCATACCGGCGATCTCTATACCGCTGTGGGAGGCGTCTCCGACGCCGATGAAATTGACGCTGTTTGACGGGACGACGTGCTCCCTTCACACGTCGTCCACTCCATCGGCGTCGGAGACGCCTCCCACAGCTCTCTGCGCCGCGTGGCAACTCTCAGCCGGCATTGACGTTGCCGCGGCGATGTCCTACTTCTCCGCCTATGGCGAGAGTGAAGACGACGGTCGAACCGAGCAGTGTCATGCCGCGCGCCGCGCGGGCGTGGCTGCTATTGCTGTGCATCGCCGTATTGCCGGCCTGTTCCGCATCGCAGTATGTCAAGATTCGGACGAGCCCGAAAAACCCGCTCACCGAGACATTGCAGCTCGCGAGCTGGTACGGGCCGCAGCCGAGCGAGCGCACGATGCTCGTGTTGCGCAAGTACGATCTGGACGATCAACTCGACCTCGATTCGAAGGAACTGCTAGCGAAGTTCCAGCAGTGCATTGAGCGCGAACCGAGCGCGGAGAAGTTGCACGCCTACGCGGAGCTGAGTTACCTCGCTGCGAAGCGGGCGGAAAAGCACGACGCCAAGCAGGCGCTCGATTTTTATGGCGCGAGCGTCGCCTACGCCTATATCTACCTGTTCGACGATCAGCACGCGGAATGGCGAAATCCTTACGATCCGCACTTTCGCGGCGCCTGCGATCTCTACAACGGCGCGCTCGAAGGCGCGATGCGGTTGATGCAGAAGCAAGGCAATCTCGCGCCCGGTTGCGATTGCGAGATCACCTCGGCGACCGACACTTGGGATTTGCGTGTGGTTTCTTGCGGGACCGCCTGGCACGACGATGACTTCGAGAAATTGGAGTTTTGCTCCGACTATGAAGTAGGCGGGCTGACGAACCAGTACCACGGTTACGGTCTCGGCGTGCCGATGATCGCCGTACGCAAGAGTCATCCCGGCGAAAACGCCACGGAGAAATTCTACCCGCCGGGTCTTAGTTTCCCAGTGACGGCGTTTCTGCGATTATTGCCGGACGAAACCGGAACCGGCGCCGGCAAGCGTCATCGCGCGGTGTTGGAACTTTGCGATCCGTTGTCGTCGACCGACAATTGGGTCGGCGCGCGGCGCGTGCCATTGGAATGCGACCTGAGCACGCCGCTCGCGCATTTCCTCAACAATCCGCAGCTCAACAAACTCAGCACGGCAGGCCTGCTACGTCCCGACAAAACCGCGGCGGTCTCAGGGCTGTACATGTTGGAGCCGTACCAGCCGGGCAAGATTCCCGTGCTGATGGTGCATGGGCTATGGTCGAGTCCGCTCACGTGGATGGAAATGTTTAACGATCTGCGGAGCGATCCGAACATCCGCTCGCGCTATCAGTTCTGGTTCTATCTGTATCCCACGGGACAGCCGTTCTGGTACAGCGCGGCGCAATTGCGGCAAGACCTCGCCAAGGTCCGCACCGCCGTCGATCCCGCGCAGCGCGAAGGCAGCTTGGATCAGATGGTGCTGGTTGGGCACAGCATGGGCGGCTTGATTTCCAAGCTGCAAGTCGTGGAAAGCGGCAATCAATTCTGGGACGCCGTGGCCACCAAGCCGTTCCATCTGGTGAAGGCCAGCCCCGAGACGCGCGAGGTGCTCGGCGGCACGTTCTATTTCCATGCGAGTCCTTCCGTGAAGCGCGTGGTCACGATCGGCACGCCGCATCGTGGCAGCAAGTTCGCCAATAACACGACGCGGTACTTGGGACGCAAGTTGATCACCCTACCGGCGATGCTGATGACCGGCTCCGACGAATTGCGACGCGATAACCCGGATTTGTTCCGCGACGCGTCATTTCAAGAAGCGAAGACGAGCCTCGATAGCCTCGCGCCCGACTCGCCGCTATTGCCGGTGTTGGTTTCCTCGCGGCCGGCGCCTGGCGTGCATTTTCACAACGTAATCGGCGTGCTGCCGGAAGGCGGCATCGTCGGCAAATTCGCCGCCGGCACCGACGGCATCGTGTCGTACGAGAGCGCGCACCTGGATGGCGTCGATTCTGAAGTCGTAATCAACGCCGATCACTCGCGCGTACATCAACACCCGCTGGCGGTGTTGGAAGTGCGCCGCATTCTGCTGGAGCACGCGCAAACCGCGCCAGTCGGCCCGCCGTCGCCGTTTCACTTCGCTCAAGCGCCGGGGCAGAGAAACTTCGCGCCGCCGCCAGCTCCGCCTGTCGACGCCGGCCATCACCAATAGTCTCCGACCATAGTCTCCTTTCGCTCCGCGAAAGGTTGGGCCTTTCGCGGAGCGAAAGGAGACCATGGCTCGCCTACTTCGCACCGCGAAGAATTTCCAGCACCGTGAGCATATCTGCCGGGAGCGGCGCTTCGATCGTCACGCGTCGGCCGTCTTCCGGATGCGTGAAGGAGAGTCGCTCCGCGTGCAATGCCTGGCGGTTGAGCACCATGTCCTCGTCCGGTTTCCCACCGAGTAGTTCGCCGCGTGAGATCATGTCGCGGCCGCCGTACTGGGCGTCGCATAGGACCGGATGACCGATGCTGGCCAGATGCACGCGAATCTGATGCGTGCGGCCGGTCTTGGGTTGAATCGCCACGAGCGCGAAGTGCTTGAACCGCTCGCGCACTTCGTAGAAACTCTGGGCGGTGCGACTATCCGGGTCGAGCGGTCGGATGGCCATCTTGTCGCGCTGATGCGGATGCATGCCGATCGGCCGATCGATCAGATCTCGATCCCGATCCGGCACGCCGACGACGAACGCCAGGTATTGTTTTTCGATCTCGCGGTCGGCGAATTGCGCGGCGAGGCGATGATGCGCCGTGTCGTTCTTGGCGATCAGAATCACGCCGCTCGTGTCGCGATCGAGCCTATGTACGATTCCGGGACGCGTCACGCCGCCGGCGCCGCTCAGCGATGAAAAGTGATACGCGAGCGCGCTGGTCAACGTGCCGCTCCAATGACCGCGCGCCGGATGCACCACCATGCCTGGCGGCTTGTTGACCAAGGCCAGCCAATCGTCCTCATACAGGATGTCGATCGGAATCGCTTCTGGATTCGGTCCGGCAGCCGGCATCGGCGGCAACACGATTTGGATCGTTTGCCCGGCCAGCAGCCGGTAGCTCGGCTTGCCCCCTTGATCGCCAATCCGCACGCCGCCGGCCGTGATCACGCGGCGCAATTGCACCCGGCTGTGATCGGTAAAGTGCTGCGCCAAGAACACATCGAGCCGGCTGCCGGCGTGTTCCGGCGGCACAACAAGTTCAACAGGCTCGTGGGAAAGTCCGGTAGGCATGAGGGGCAAGATCGCAGGTCAATGACTTCAGCATTACTTTGAGCATTGCATTGTACGGCATTTGCGTCGCCATAGTGCGGTCCGGCGAATGCGACTTGAGGTGGGTGGCTGGGGTCGAATGTACTCATTCGCCCCCAGGTCGAATAATGCTGGGGACGAATGAGTACATTCGACCCCAGCCATCCGGCACAAAATTGTGGCATAAGCGCAAAACAAACGCGGCCCGGCGCGACGCTTGGCTGCGCCGCACCGGGCCACTGGGGGAATGCCCCTGTATTTCTTATGCACTCACTACCACGGGCCGCGGACGTGATGCACGCCGAATTGGTCCGTGTCGCTCGGCCAGAGCGGGGTGGGCATGAAACTACCACCGCCGCCGCCGGGCCCCGGGTACGTGCGGCCAAACTGGTGCCAGGTCGGCGTGATCCGCGTTCCGGAGACGCCCCAGGACCAGTCGGTCTGGTACGCGGCCGTCGGCGGGACGACGAGCGCGACTGGCGTGCCGTACTGAGCGTTGTAGTAACGATCATGCCAGGACAACGTCGAAGCGCGACGACGCGCCGTGCGATCCCAATGAGCCCAGCCGGCGTCGGCTCGCGAATCGAGCATGCCCGCGGCCAGCGTGACCCAGATTGTCCACACGAGGAATCCGATCCTCATCGTCTTGCATCCTTTCTGGCGTTGTGATTTACCACCAATGCACGTGGGTCTTGGTGACGCCGGAGCCGGGGTGATAGCGGAAGTACGTCCGGTGATGCTTGTAGAGGAACTCGTGCGGCATCAACGGTTGGTAGGTGATGTAGGTGTGCCCCACGAAGGGCGGCACCGGTTGCGGCGAAACGTAAAGTTGCGCCCCCACGCCGTCGCCGCAGGGCTGGGCGTAGTAGTTGTAGAACAGATCGGCGCGGGAATTCGGCCGAATGCAGCCGTAAGTTCCCAATGTGCCAGGGCCTTGAGCGCGCGCTTCCGATGATGCCAGTCCGGCGGCGGCGAACATCGCCGAGCCGGCCACGAGCGCGCGAATCTTTTTCGCGTTCATGTTGGTTTCCCCCCACGGGATAGAGTTGCGGTTGGCGAGCCGATTGCCGTTCGTCGCACGTTCCGCTGCAAATCGGACTATTCTGTGGGAGGCGACTCCGTCGCCGACTGCGCCGTACTTTGCTCATTGCCGCGTCTTGTTTGACTGCACGCTGGGGGTGCCACTGGCGGCTTGTCCGCCAGTGAATGAGCGCTGCTAGCACTAGCGGACAAGCCGCCAGTGGCACCCCAAACTCGGCATTCAAACAGACGCGACCATGGCGCTTTCTTGCCGGCGGCGTCGGAGTCGCTTCCCACAAACGTCGATCTACAGTTCTCCCGGGAGCCGTGTGACGAGCGACTTCGCTCGCTGTCAGCTTTCCCTTTCGGCCGGGTCCGGCGGCGCGGGTAAATCTTTGTCTGCCGGATGTAACAAACTAACGCCCTGTAGGGACTTGCGCCGCCAAGTCGGCTGGGAAAATCGCCCTATAAACGCTACAATCGGCCCCACCGGAATAAGCCGCATCTGACCGTGCCCGCGCCCCGCAAATCGAGAGGGAAAATGATCGACGAGGTCACCACGGACGAAACCTCAACCGAATCGGAAGAGTCTCCCGCGACGAACGGCAAGGCGTCCAAGAACGGGCGTCGCCGCGCGACGGCCGAAAGCATGGCCGCCAGCCAGCGTGATATCTCCGTCAGCGAGTTCTTCGCCAAGAACCGCCACCTGCTCGGTTTCGACAACCCCCGCAAGGCGCTGCTGACCACGGTCAAGGAAGCCGTCGACAATTCGCTCGACGCCTGTGAAGAGGCCGGCATCCTACCGGAAATCTGGGTCCACATCCAGCAAACCTCCGCCAATCGCTTCAAAATCGGCGTCCAGGACAACGGGCCCGGCATTCTGAAAAAGCAGATCGCGCTGATCTTCGGCAAGCTGCTGTACGGCTCGAAGTTTCATCGCCTGCGAATGAGCCGCGGCCAACAAGGCATCGGCATCAGCGCCGCCGGAATGTATGGCGTGCTAACGACCGGCAAACCAGTCAAAATCATCTCCAAGACGCATAAGAAAAAGCCGTCGCACTATTTCGAGATCCAGATCGACACCAAGAAAAACAAACCGGAGATTCTGAACGGCAAAGGCGAAGGCGTCGACATCCCGCCGGGCGAAGCCGGCGCGGAATACATCGCCAAGCACGGCATCGAATGGGTCGATCAGGACCACGGCACGCGCGTCACGATCGAGCTGGAAGGCAAACACCAGCGCGGCCGCGGCAGCGTCGACGAGTACCTGGAACAAACCGCGATCGCCAACCCGCACGCGACGTTCCATTACCTCGATCCGGACAACGAACAGCGCGACTACACGCGCAGCACGGACGAACTCCCCGTCGAGCCGAAAGAGATCAAGCCGCATCCCTACGGCGTCGAGTTGGGTCGGCTGGTCGCGCTGCTCAAGGATTCGCCGGGCGGATCGCTGTCGCAATTCCTCACGCAGAGTTTTTCCCGCGTCAGCCCGAGCACCGCGCAAGGGCTCTGCAAAACGGCGAAACTCTCCACGCGCGCCAACCCACGCAGAATCGGCCAGCAAGAGGCCGACGCGCTCTTTCAGGCCATCCAACAAACACGCATTCCGGCGCCGGCCACCGATTGCATCTCGCCGATCGGCGAGCAGACGTTGCTCAAGGGGCTGCATCACGTCGTGCCCGGCGAGTTTTACGTTGCCAGCACGCGGCCGCCGGCGGTGTATCGCGGGAATCCGTTTCTGATCGAAGCGGCGCTGGCTTACGGCGGCAGTTCGCCGACTAAGAAGGTCACGCGCGACGCGCTCGACGAGTTGCTCTCCGAGAGCGACGCTCGCACGTTGCGGCAGTTCCTGGTGAATACGTTCCATGGCCTGGGCAGTGACGCGGCGGACAAGATTCTCGACGCCGCCAAAGTGGGCGTGCGGGTATCGCCGGCGAAACTGGCGAAGAAGGAAGTCGACACGCTCTTCGAGGCGATGCACAACGTCAACCTGGATGACGGACAAACGATGTCCGTGATGCGGTTCGCCAACCGCGTGCCGTTGCAGTTTCAGCAAGCAGGTTGCGCCATTACGCAAGCAGTGATGGCCACGAATTGGCGCTCCTACGGACTGACGCAATCCCGCGGCGGGCTGCCGGGCGGCCCCGTGAGCATCATGGTCCACATGGCGAGCGTCTGGGTGCCGTTCACGAGCGAATCGAAAGAAGCAGTCGCTGGCTACCCGGAGATTCAAAAGGAACTCCGCCTCGCCCTGCAAAGCGTGGGCCGAAAACTCGGCATGTACCTCAAACGCCGCCAGCGCGTGCAGCAGGAGGGGCAGCGCCGCAATATCTTCTTGCGCTATCTGGGAGAAGTCGCCACGGCGGTCCACGAGATCAACGGGGCGGATAAAAAAGCGCTCTACGAACAACTTCTGCTGGTAGCAAAAAAGAAAACTGCCGAGGCAGATACCAGGTTCGATCAGTCCGGCAAGGCCATCGAAGAAGCGGAAGTAGATTTTGGAGACAACGTGCTGATCGTCCCGCAGGACACTTGATCGAAAACGGAAGGGTCACCATGGCGAAACGGACACCGAAGAAGGCATCAACGTCCTCCAACACGACGGCAGCGGGCGCGCAGCGTCGTTTGTCGGACAGGGATCAGAAGACGTTCAACAGCATTATGAAACTGGCGAACGACGTCGTAACCGTCGTAGAAAAACGTCGTGATCCACAACTCGAGATTCCGGCGCGATCCCTGTCGAACGTCAAGTACAACAAGTCCAAGCGTTTTATCGAGATGGGGTCGAACACCAATCGGCGCCAGCTCTTCAATGTCTCCCAGGCCAAGGCCTATATGCAGACTTTGCTGGTCGCCAAAGGCTGCAATCGTCTGATCGCGGAAGGGAAAAACAGCTCCATCCGCGGTCTCTTCTACATGCTCAAGGGGACCATCAGAGGCACGAACGAGGAGACATTCAACGACCAGGATGAATGCGACCCAATTATCGAGGATGTCGAGGTCATGCTCGACAGCCTGCGCGAGGAATTGCACCTGTTCGCCGAGAAATGGGGAGACCTGGTCGGGGATATCGTGCTTGTCGATCGCGGCGACGAAATCGATTGCGCGCGGATGGGCTCCGGCGGGTACGGAATCCCGTCGATCGTGGAGCCAGAGACGATTCAGATCAAGAAGTGCACTGCCAAGTTCATTCTCCACGTCGAAAAAGGCACGGTCTGGCAGCGCTTCAATGAGGACAAGTTCTGGAAAAAGCACAACTGCTTGTTGACTCACGGGAAAGGCCAGCCCCCGCGCGGCGTGCGCCGGTTGCTCAATCGCCTTCACAATGAGCTGAATTTGCCCGTGTACTGTCTGCTCGATAATGATCCGTGGGGGTACTACATCTACAGCGTCATCAAGCAAGGCTCGATCAACCTCGCGTACGAATCGAAGCGGATGGCGATTCCGGACGCCAAATTTCTGGGATTGCGGTCCATCGACTTCGAACGCTGCGAGTTGTCGCCTAGCGTGAAGATCAATCTGAACGCCGTGGACATCAAGCGCGCCCGACAAATCGCGGAATACCCCTGGTTCGCGGCCAAGAAAGCCTGGCAAAAGGAAATCGAGAAAATGCTGCAGAACGGCTTCAAGCTGGAAGTCGAATCACTGATCAGCAAGGACGTCAGCTACGTGACGGAAGTCTACACGCCGGAACGATTGGCGGAGCGGGACTGGCTGGATTGACGGCGTACGCTGTGACGTATTCTCTTGACCAGTTATGCAGACGATTTCACGATGCCCGCGCGGCGCGTGATTTCGTTCGCCAGTTTCCGAAACGACGCCGACGCGTCCAGAACGGCGTTTGCATGGGCTCCAAGTGCGCCGTCCGCTGGCTTCAGAGCGAACATTGGCTTTCTTGCTTCTTGCGCCATCGGCATCAAACTCCGAAAGTGCTTTAGCAGCAGCAAGCAGTTCGGATCATTTGTAACGGAATTCGAGTCGCCATTGCGTTGGTCAAGCACATATTTGCGGTACGTGCCTGGAATCCGCGCAATCCAGCGGTCATAGGACTTGGTTGGTCGATCCAGTCGTACCGAATGCTGCATCACGATGTATCCCAAGGGAGTCATGTTTCCAGAGGGCAATTCGCCGATTGATGCTGGCTTTTTTTGCATTCGTTCATTCCATCCCTTTCTCCATTCACGCAGTCGTGGTCCGAGGTTTTGCATACCTTGCAAAGAGTAAAGGTCGGGGCCGAGCGGAATCACGACAAAATCCGCTGCGATCAGGGCCGCGCGATTAATTGCGCCGAGATTCGGCCCAAGATCGACGAGGACGATATCCGCCTCATGTTCGGCGGCTCCCTTCTGTACCACGCGCCAAAAAGCCGACATGACTCGAAACGCACGCTCATCTTGATCTAAGCATTTCGGCCAAGCCGCGGATAGATCGTCCTCAAACTCGGACAATGCGATATCTCCCGGAATAAGTACCAGCCTAGATGCGATCGGTTCGAGTCCGGGGGCTGAAATGTCACCTAGCCCGACCTTAATGGGCCGGACAGCGCCGTAGATTGTCAGACGTTCCTCTTCTTCGGGCCAAAGCAACTCTAGTTTGTCATCCTCAAGAAACACGCCCGTAAGATTGCTCTGAGGGTCCAAGTCTGCTGCCACCACGCGAAATCCCAATTCGGCGAGCATCCACGAAACGTGGTAGACAAGCGAGGTCTTACCGACCCCCCCTTTGTTGTTGAAAAACGCGATCACCGGCACGCTCATGTGCGCCTCCTGATGGTGGCAAGCACATGATTTGGCTGCCTCTCGAATTCCAAAGGAGGGCTGCCGTTGTCTGCGAGTTGCTTCCGCGCGATCGCGATTCCCACGCCGAATCGTTGCACAAATCCTAGATTCCGTAGCGACTCCGCGAGATGGGGATTGCGATAGTCGGTGATACCTGGCGTTCCAAAGTTTTCCACCGTAACTTGTCCAAATGGTCCGCCAGGGTTTTGGATCTCGATCCGGTCATTGAACCATGTCACGCGAATCGGTGCGTTGCTCGACTGGTAATCCCGATGCATTACGGCATTTCGAACCAGCTGCTGGAGCGCGCCGAGCGGATAGTCTGGTCGCTGCACCTCCAATGGCCCTCCCTGGATGTCCGTCGCGATGTCGATATTCGCCAGCATCACTTCGTCAATACGACGCAGGAGGTCCAACACCGGACCAAAAATCTCGTGGCGTGCCGCAATGGGGTCTGCGAGTTGGTCGCCCGCAATTCGCAGGAACTGAATGTACGCGCCGGGCAGTAAGTCCTGGGGCGATTTCCCGACAACCAAGATTCCAGTCACAGTCGGATGATGCGGCGGCTCAACTGCGATGAATCGTAGTGAAGCAAGCTGCTGATCGATCGTACGTTGGTTGGCGTCCAATACGTCCCTGGCAACCGACACTGGGAGGTATTCTCGAGTGAAGCGGTCAAGATCCAAGTCCGTCAAACTCGCCGCCGAAATAGCGCGCAAGTCAAACGGCAAATCGCGCGATCGGCGCTTTTCGCTGAGCCTACGTTCTTCCTCGGCGCTGGCGTACGCTCTCCGCGGCCCCACACGGATGCAGACACGCCCCTTAAAACGCACAGGCGGCGCGTCGGCCGGCGCGACCATGACGACTGCAGTTTCGCAACCGTTTACGATTCTCTTTTGCACGACCAGCGTCGGAAATGGAAGAATGTTTCCGTCCGACCGCATATCGGAGAGGCGCAGCAATAAGTCGTCCGTGATCGACAGATTCGTGCAACGACCGTCGTCGCTTACGCCAAAAAACAGTACGCCAGCTTGATTGTGGTTTGGCAAGTCATTGGCGAACGCGCATACCGCCTCGCGCGCACGGTCGGAATCGGAGAAGGAGGCCTTGCGCTCTACTCGATCTGATTCCAGATCCTGCATGAGCAAGCCTAAATCAGCGTCGCTTAACATCGTATTATCATCCTCCTGCTCAGCATTCTATCGAGACTTGGCGCAATCGCCCATGGCCGTCATTCCCCCGGCTGCGCGCCCCGGTAACTCAAATCCAGCAAATCCATCGGGTGCGCGATCCACAGTTTCTGCCGCTGCACCTGCGCTTCGCGCATCACTTGCAACAGGCAGCCAGCGTTCGCGGTCAGGATCAGGTCGGCGCCGGTACTGAGGATGTTTTGCATCTTGCGCTTGCTGAGGCGGGCCGACATTTCCGGCTCGGTCAAGTTGTAAGTCCCGGCCGCGCCGCAGCAGATTTCGGTTTCCGGCAAGTCGACCAGTTCCAGGCCTGGCACTTGCGCTAACAGGCGGCGCGGGGCCTCGCGGATTTTCTGGGCGTGGCCCAGATGGCAGGCGTCGTGGTAGGTGGCGCGGCGATTGATGGCGCCCTTCGGCGGGATCAAGCCGAGCGTTTCCAGGAAGTCATGCACGACCTTGATCTTCGCCGCGAATCGCTCGCGATCTCCCTCGCGGCCGTCGTGCCAGTGGTGTGGGTAATCCTTCAACATCGCCCCGCAGCCAGCCACGTTGACGATAATCGCGTCGACATCCTGCGTATCGAACGCGGCCATGTTCGTGTTGGACAACTCACGGGCCGGCTCGCTCGCGCCGGCGTGAAAATGAATCGCCCCGCAACAGACCTGCGAGCGCGGCACGACGACGTCGCAGCCGTTTTGCTGCAGCACCCGGGCGGTGGCCCAATGCGTGTGGCGGAACATCACGTCCGCCACGCAGCCGGTGAACAGCGCCACCCGCGCGCGGCGCGGGCCGATCGCCGGCAGGAACTCGGGCAACGCCGGTTCCGCCTTGCGCGGCGGCGGCAGTGTGCGCATGAGTTGGCGCAACCGCTGCGGCACGAGATTCATTGCGCCGCTGGCTTCCAACAATGAAAACACCCCCAGGCGCTGCGCGACCCTTGCCGGCCACAGCAAGGGTCGCATGCGCTGGGGGTAAGGAAAGAGTCCAAACAAAATCCAGCGATGAAACCAATCACGCGATTTCGCCGGCTCATCGCCCGCAGCATCCATCGCGATCCGAAAGGGCTCAATCAGTTTCCCATATTGCACGCCGGAAGGGCAAGCCGTCTCGCACGCCCGGCAGTCGAGACACAACTCCAAATGCCGGCGCACCTCATGGTTGAGCGGCAACCGCCCGTCGGTCACGGCGCGCATCAAGTAGATGCGCCCGCGCGGGCTGTCGTTCTCATTCCCCAATTCGACGTACGTCGGACAAGCCGCGGTACACAATCCGCAATGCACGCAATCGAGAAACAACTCGTAATCAATCCCCGCCCCCGGATTGCGCGACCCGTGGGAAAGAATCGGCAGCGGATTGTCATCAGTCGCGTGAGTCACAGATCACAAGCCATAAGTAAGAAGAAGCCAAAACAACCCCAGCCGAGCACCGTATCGTCTCTCGCCTTTCGCGTGTTTCGCGTGTTTCGCGGGCTAATAAACAAACCGCCCAGGATTCAGAATCCCCGCCGGGTCGAATTGCTGTTTCACCGCCAGCATCACCGCACGATCACCGCGCCCGTTCCCCCAGGTCAATTGTCGAGTCAACTCCTGTCCGGGGCAACTCAGGACGATAACATTGCCGCCCGCTTTGACGGCCATGGGCTGCAAATCTTTGAGAATCAACCGCGAAACATCCGCTGGCGCAACATCATGAAAGGCGAGATTGACGATTCCATTGCCGGCTTGGGACTGAAAGGAACTCTTGCCGGCGTTCCGCTCCAGTTGCGTCAACACGGTTCCCAAACGGCTCGGCAACACATTCATGCGCACAACGAGTGGCGCCTCAACCGTCGCGGCGAAGTCGGTGAGCGTCTGACGTTTTGCGCCAACGTCCGCAGTTGCAGTGATGTCATGCACTGAAAGCTCACCGAAGCCTTTCTCCTGCCGTTCCGCGGCCAACCGTTCTAGTATCCAAGCGACTTCGGCCGCGGTTCCTTCGACGCCAATTGCCATTTGCACGTTGTCTTGCCAAAACGGGCCGCCGTTAAGCTCGATTGCTACAGGCGTGGCCTGCGACTGTGACAATGCCTCGCAAAAGCCTTCCGCGCACGCGACACCATTCAGGTCGCATACGACCCACGCTGTCGCCTCCGGAATCGGCTTCACCTTCAGCGTGACCTGCGTGATCACCGCCAAGGTGCCGAGCGACCCCGTGAGGAGTTTGCAGAAATCATAGCCGGCTACGTTTTTTACCACGCGGCCGCCAGCCTTGAACGGGACGCCGCGGCCGTCGACGGCGCTGATGCCGATGACGTAGTCGCGGATCGTCCCATGCCCGAACCGGCGCGGCCCGCTCCAATTCGTGGCGATCACCCCGCCGATGGTGGCTTGTTCCGGGAACGGCACGTCAATCGGCAACTGCTGCCCCTCGGCCGCCAGCGTCGCGGCCAACGTCGCCATCGTCACGCCGGCTTCGACCGTGATGGTCATATCCCGGGCAGGATAGTCGACAATCTGGGTGAGTTGCGAGGTCGAAAGCCCAATCCCCGGCTCCTTGGCCGGCAATCCGTACGCCAAGGCCGTCCCGCCTCCGACGGGATAAATCGGCGTCTTCGCGGCAAACGCGGCCCGCACCTCGGCGGCCAGCGCCGCCTGATCCGGCGGCGCGGCTTTACGCTGAATCGGCAACGGCGAAGCGTCAGGCATGAGGGGCAAGCAGGGGCGCGGCGGCGGTTTCGAGGTTTCTTGATGTTAGTGTAGGAACCGCTGAATCCGAAGGGAGGGAGTCGCCCAACCAACAATCAAGCGTTGCGAAAAAGCGATCCAGACGCCGAGACGCTCTCGATGAAATCGCGGCGATGCCCGCACAACGGCGCCTCAGCGCTAGTTGCGTCGCCTTTCCCGGCAGGCGAAACTCTTGGTATCTCGAACGTCGGCGCCGTCCTGCGCTCTTCCCACTCATCTTCCTACTCCAATCCGAATAGGGCTCCATCCATGACCACTCGCCGTAATTTCCTGGCCGCATCGGCCGCCACCGCCGCGCTGGCCGCGATGTCCAAGACCGCTCGCGCGGCAAAAAGTCCCAACGAGCGGCTGCGCCTCGGCTTCATCGGCGTCGGCGGCCGCGCGCAGCAGCATCTCGATTCCGCCATTCATCTGCAGACCAAGAATCAATCGGTCGAAATCGTCTCGATCTGCGACGTCTTCAATCGCTATCGCGATGAAGTCAAAGCCAAGGTCAAAGCGGGCGTCGGCCAGGAACCCACGGCCACTGGCGACTACCGCGAAATCCTCGCCGATCCGACCATCGACGCCGTGGTGATCGCCACGCCCGACCACTGGCACGCCAAGCAAACGCTCGACGCCCTCGCCGCCGGCAAAAACGTCTATTGCGAAAAGCCGATGACGCACACCGTCGAAGAGGCCCTCGCCGTTTATCAGGCGTGGAAGTCCTCCGGCAAAGTGATGCAGGTCGGCGTGCAATCGACTTCGCAGCCCATCTTCCCGGCGATCCGCGAGCGGCTGCAAAAAGGCGATATCGGCAAGGTTCTGCAATACCAGACCGAGTACTACCGCAACTCCGACGTCGGCCAGTGGCGGTACTACGAGCTGGCCAAGGACATGAACCCCAAGAACGTCGATTGGAAGATGTTCCTCGGCACGGAATTCGGGCTCGCCCCGGAGATGCCGTTCGACCGCGCCGTGTTCGGCCAATGGCGCTGCTACTGGCCGTTTGGTTCTGGCCTCTACACCGACCTCTTTGTCCATCGCACGACGGCCATGTTGCTCGCCACGGGCTTGCGCTTCCCGGGCCGCGTGGTCGGCGGCGGCGGCATTTATCTCGAATACGACGGCCGCGACGTGCCGGACGTGGCCACGGTCGTCGCTGATTTTCCGGAAGGCGTGCAGGGCCTCGTCACGGCCACGATGTGCAGTCAGGAGCAGCCGCTCAAGCACACGATTCGCGGCCACGGCGGTTCGATCATCACCGGCAATGGCGAAGACTCTACAGGCTACGATCTGGTCGCCGAACGTCCGCAAGCCACGCACGATCGCTCGTTCCAGTCGGAGCGCATTGAAATCGGCACGCTCGAGGATTCGTCGCTGACCCACTTCGACAACTTCGTGGAAGCGGCCCGCGCCGGCGATCCTCAGAAAGTGAACTGCTCGCCGGAACTCGGCGCGGCGGCAATGACGGTCGTCAAACTCGGCGCGATGAGCTATCGCCAAGGCAAAGTCTTCCACTTCGATCGCGACACGATGACCATCAGCGACGGCAACAGCTCCTGGGCCGACCGCTGGGAAAAGATGTCACACGATCGCTCCAAGCCGGTCCACATCCCGGGCTGGAACGCCGGCGAACGCGGCAGCCAGCTCTATCCGAAGGCCTACCAGGAGCTCGGCGGACCGTGGACGAACGACGTCGACCCGGCGACTTAGTCGCCGCTTCGATATCGCAGTACCGCGTTCAAACTTGAGATCGCAACAAGGCCCGCCGGAATTGAACCGGCGGGCCATTTGTTTAGCGCATTTGCGGGTCGAAGCACAACAGAGCGTAGCGCAAGCGAGCGGGGGTTGGCGTCGATCGATCGCCAACGTCGCACACAATTAAACGTTAACTCTCCCTCGCTTGCGCGTCGGGCACGTGGTCCATCACACGTCGAAATTCGGGTGGAGTAAGAGAGTTGAGTGGCTGGGGTCGAGCGTACTCATCCGCCCCCAGGCCGTTCCACTGGGGTCGAATGAGTACATTCGACCCCAGCCACCCGAACGGCTATGTCGGTGTTGGGAGAGGCGACTTAGCTCCCCAGGATCAACGGGCGGGGAATGGCTTCCCGGCTGGTGAGGATAAAGATCTGCACGTTCTGCCAAGAACCATTCGGGCCGAACTTGGCCAACGCCTGGGACGACTTCAAGTTGTCGACAGGGTTGATGCTGAGGTAGTGGTCGTACCACTCATTGATCAGGATGAGCCGGTATTCCGTGCTGTGGATGAAGCCGTAGGCGATATCCGCGCGGCCCGTACCGGCGTTCAAGCGGCCCACGTGGAAGTTGACTTCCGACGCGCCCGCCGTGCGATTCAAGAGCTTGTCGTAGAGTGCGTTGACGTAGCCGGCGTTGGTGCCGCCGCCCTGCGTGGCGTAGAACTCGCCGGAGCCCACGATGCCCGCCAAGACCTGCGGCTCCGTGACGCCGTGAGCCATCGCATTCAACCAGAACTGAATGCCGCCTTCATCGGCCTGACGTCCCAAGAACCGAGGATAGAACCCGTTCACCGGATCGGCGATCAGCCAGCGGCGATATTCGACCGAATTCAGGAAGCCGGCCACAACATTGCCTGGCGGGTAGCCGTTGAGCAACACCTTCGACAGCGTGGTCAATTCGCCGGAACTGCCCTCGCGTTCCAGCACCACGCGGTAGAGCGTCGTGGCGTAGCGTTCGGCCGGAATGCCGCAGCCGTTGCAGAAGCCGCGATTACGGAACCGCGTGCCGCCGCCGCCCCCGCCGGTGCCGTCCGTGAAAATGAGGTTCTTCACCAACACGTCGGTCGTGAGATTCTGAGCATCGGTTAAGAACCAGGTCGTCTGGCGATCGGTCAAGAGCGGATTTTGCGGCGGAATGGTGTGCTGATAGTACACGTTCTGCATCACAGCCTGCACCGCCGCCGTGGTGGCCTGGGCATTGAACGTGACGACCAGTTGCCACCTCAGCAAGTCGTTCGGATCGGGTGCGAAGCCGAAGGCGCCGATCTGGACGTTGTTGAAGAGAATGGCGCCGCCGTTCACGTCAATCGAGTCAACGCCTGGCCCGTCGTCAAAGATGCCCAACGTCTCCTGCGCACCGTTAATGGCGTTCGCACCGGTCCCCGCGGTGGAGAGCACCACGGTGAAACGCAATCCCGCGTAGGAGATGCCCACCGGCGCGGTAACCGTGGCTTGCGGATCGAGGATCATTTGAATCGGGTTGCGCACCGAGTACCGGACCGGATTCGGCCCTGGCAAGGAGATGTTGATGTCCGGAGTTTGCTTTTGGTAACGTTGGAAGAACACGCCCTGGCTGTCCTGCTGGGCCGTCAGGTTCTGCGTGCCGTTGCCGCTCCAGGCGACAAAAATGCTGTGGTTTTCGGGAGCGTTGCCTTCGTCCGCGCGGACGGCCACGCCGGAAAGGCGTTGCGGGCCGGCGAGTGACGTATTCACGCGGAACAGATTGCCGACCTGCGTACCGTTGGCCAAGAAACGCTGACCGAAAACGCCGCCGCCGGTGAGATCGGTTTCCCCGGGAACGGCGTCGCCGTTGAAGTCGACCGTGGCCGGTCCAACGCCGTCCCAGACAATCGTGAAATCGCCTGTCTCGGGCACGACGCTGACGCGCGAGAACCGCTGCGCGCCGGCAATGGCCGTATTGGTGGCCAACATGAAACGATCGCCGACGTCCTTGGCGACCGGGGGCGCGGCGACACCCAGCGGAGCGTTAAAGCGCCGGTAGAAGACCTCGGTGTCTCCGGTCAGAATCAGGGGATCTTCGTTGAGCTGAGTGGTCAAGGTATAGGTGACGACGAAGTCGCCGGAGTCGGCGATATCGACCGAGTTATACAGGTCGTTCAGAATGCCTGTGGCGGCCGTGAATACGGGACCAAATTGCCCGTCCGATTTACGGAAAAACCGGCCGAAGGATTCGTAGTCGCCGTTGATGTCGTTGGCAGCCGACCAAATCACGACAAAGTCGCCGTTCGCGTTCATCGCCGCGGTCGCGAGACGCTCGACTTGCGTCGTCGACGTGTTGACTTGCACTTCCGTGACGTCAATCGGAACGCCGCCGGCCGTGAAGCGCCGCATGAATACGTTGCGCTGCGAGTTGAGCGAACCGCTGACTTCATCGACCGTCCAGACGACGACATAGTTTCCGTCTTTGTCGATGGCCACCGACGGGAACTGCTGAGTGGGATCTTGCCCAACGCCCGTCGGCACCGTGGTGTTAACCAATCGCTCGCCTGCGTCACGCGGGTTTCCCGCCGCGTCGAAGCGTCGCATCCAAATGCCGGTCCCGTCGACCTGGTTCTGCGCCGGAAGGTCGGTCGGGCGACCGCCGGTATTAGTGCCATTGCCGTTCCAGACGACCACGAAGCTTCCGTCAGGAGCCACAGCCACCGATCCGAATGCCTGCTGGCCCGGTTTGGTGATGTTCACCTCCACCGGAGAGGTAATGGCGATGTTTCCATTGGCGGGAACCCGCCGAAACCAAACGCCGGTCTGGGTACCGCCGTTGTCGGCGGGGGCATCAGTGTTGGGACTGGAAAACACGATCACCGCGGCGCCGTTCGCGTTCATGTCGACGGATTGCGGCGAGTTTTGCCACGTCACCTGCGGAGTCGTAATCAGCGGATGAGCCCGGGTTTCGAGCCCGACCGGAACCACGCTCATCAGGTGGCGATGTTCGAGCGACTCAAGCTGCAGCGCGTCGCGCAAAGGAGAACGGCGAGCCGGCTTCCGTCGCGAGCGGGTGCTGGATTGCCAACCAAGAGTGCGGGCGAGGCGATTGAAAGCTGACGACATCGTGCTGTTCCGAGCGTGTTGTGTGACGCTAAAAAGTGAGTATTCCCAAGTCCGTCGGACGAGCGTGCCAGGAGAAGGGTATCGCATAGCGCAAGTTACGGCGATAAACCGACTTTGGACGCTAAATCGGGCGCCGAAGTTCCTCGGTTCCCCCCCAGCGTGCTGCCATCCGTTGCGGAAATGTTGACCTGCGTGGCGCTGCCCAGCCATCGGGAGCGCCGGTAGGACTTTTTCAGGGAATCCTCAATCAATCCATCCTAGCCAGATGCGTTGGAAATCCGCAAGAAAAAAAGCGCGGCGCTGGCCGGCCCGCGGGTGGCCGCCGACTCAATCGTGGGGGAAGGATCGCGCTGATCCTGTAAAAAGTCAGCTCGTCGCCCCGGGATGAACCCATTCGGTCGACCCATCGGCCCAGAGTTCTTGCTTCCAGATCGGGACGGTGACCTTGAGAGTATCGATCAGCCATTTGCCGGCCTCGAAGGCGTCGCCGCGATGGGCCGAACTGACTGCCACGGCGACGCTGGCTTCCGTTAGTTCCAGGCGGCCGAGCCGATGGACGATGGCGCATTCCACGAGCGGCCACCGACGCCGCGCTTCGGTTTCCAATTCCGCGAGTTTCCGTTCCGCCATTTCCGGGTAGCACTCGTAGTTCAGCGCCAACGTGCGCCGCTCGCCTGTCATTTCCCGCACCGTGCCGAGAAACAGAACGACCGCGCCTGCCAGGGGCGTAGTCACTTTCTGCAGGAGCACCGCTACGTCAATCGGCTCGTGAGTCAGGGCGTTCATCGAATTACACTAGCCCGTAGCGCCATCGAGGGGAAGAGGACGCCGGTGATGTGTTGCCGCGAACGCCGAGGCAACTTGCTTGACTAGTGCGTCGCCGGTGGTCGGTTTGCTTGGCGTAATCGGTTTGTTTGACACCGGCGCCCCGCCCCGCGCAGGCGCTACGGACTTGTGTGTGATCTTACCCGCCGCTCACCGGCGGGATGCAGGCCACTTCCGCGTCTCTTGGAATCACCGTCGCGTCGGCGGCATATTCGCCGTTCACGGCGAAGAGCAGTAACGTCGCCAGGTTCGATAGCGACGGATAGCGTTCCAGCAGCATTCGGCGCACATCGGCCACAGTCCCGCGCTCCGGCAATGCCAGCTCAACGGATTCAGCGCCGGCGATTTGCTTGGCCACGGCGAACAACTTGACGCGGATAGTTTGACTCATAGTTTCATCTCGCGCTGCTCATCAACTGGTGACCAGATCCCTAGCCCGGGCACTCACCAGTTTGGAAACCTCCGGCATCACGCCATAGGCCAGCGCCAACAGCTTGAGCGGATGGATCGTCGGTTTCGTGGAGCCCTGTTCCATCTGCATCTTACACGTGCAGCATTCCGTGGCGCCCACTTGCCAGCGCCCGCCGCGGACCGCGGAAATAAGTTTCCAGCCGGCGCGCAGGCTGTTGCGGTAATTGGCCCGCTTCATCCCGTAGATGCCGGCCATCCCGGAACAGCCGTGATCCAAGCGGTGGACCGTCATGCCCGGAATCAAGCGCAGCAACCCTTCGCCCGGCGCGCCGATCTGCAGCGCCCGTTGATGGCACGGCTGATGATAGCCGACTTCCAGGTTGAGCGGTTTGAGATCAAGCCGGAGTTGTCCTTCGACATGGAGCTTCCACAAATAGGCGCAGGCGTCGCTGGAATTCGCCGCGACAAGGGAAACATCTTCATCGGTGACGAGTTGGGCGTACTCATGTCCCAGGCACAATGCCGCGGCTGGCTCCGTGGAGACGATGTGATACCCTTGCCGCACCGCCTCGGCGAGGATCGCCACGTTGTGCGTGGCCACTTTGCGGGCCTCGTCAATCGCGCCGCTCGCGATCAGCGGCATGCCGGAGGCCCATTGCCCCGGCGGAACATAGACGGCAATCCCGTTATGCTCTAACACAGCGACCAGAGCTTCCGCCAACTGCGGGTCGTGATAGTTCGCATAGGTATCGACGAAGTACAGCACCTTGCGATCCGTGCGCCGCGTCGGCCGGGTCAGCCTTCGCCGGGAGGCCCGCCGCATGAAGTTGCGCGTCGCCCAGCGCGGCAGCTTGCGGCCGCGGGCGACGCCGAACGTCTTCTCCATCAACCAGCGCGCGATGTTATTGCCGATCGCCCAATTCGCGACGGTGCTGAACGACGATGCCAGCGAGCTCACCTGATCGATCCGGCTGAACAACCAGTCGGAGACGTTCAGCCCGTTATTGACGACGAAGGCGCCGCGCGCTTCAAGCATCAATTTGGGAATATCGACTCCCGCAGCGCATTCCAGCCGGCACATGTGACAATGCACGCACAGATCGACGACGGCCTTCACGTCTTCCTTGAGTAATGCGTCCGCGGGAAGTTCGCCCGCCAGTACGCCGCGAATCAGATTCGCCTTCGCGCGGGGCGAAGCTTCTTCGCCCGGTACGGCGCGAAAAATCGGACACATCCGCAATTCCGCCTCTTGCGATCGGCAGGCGCCGCAGCCATTGCAATTGCGCGCCGCGTCCGCGAAATCGGCCCGACTCCAATTGAGCTGGATGGCGACGACTTCGCGCGGCGTGGTTTCACCGTCGGGCGCGGCTTCCGTCGTGACGAGCGCCGGTTGCGGCGTGCCGGACGGCCGCAGGATTTCGCTCAGTTCCAACGGAAAATCGGTCGTGACTTTGTTCGGATTGAGTAACCGATCCGGATCGAAGATCGCCTTCAACTCGCGAAACACGTCGCAGAGCGGCCCGTATTGCTTGCGCAGAAACGGCGTGCGGCTCAGCCCGTCGCCGTGCTCGCCGCTGATCGTGCCGCCGACTTCGAAGACTGCCTCGTACAAATCGCTGGCGAGATGTTGAAGCGTCGCGACTTGTGCGGGATTGGTCAGATCCATAAACGGGCGAAGGTGAATCTGCCCGTGCCCCGCGTGAGCGAACAGCGACGCGGTGACCTGGTGCCTTTTGAGCACGTTCTGCATCGTGACCATGAAGCTCGGCAACACGCCGACGGGGACGGCGAAGTCTTCGACATACGGCACCGGCCGCGTCGCCCCTTTAACGCGATACAACGTGGGAATCACGTTCCGCGCCAACTTCCAATAGACTTCGCTCTCATCCGGTTCGACCGTCTGCCGAAAGCCGAACGCCAGTTTCCATTGCCGGCAGACGCGATCGACGACTTGCCGCAATCGATCTAGCACTTCGGCCGGGTTGTCGCCGTCATGCTCGACGAGCAGCACGGCTTCGGCCGCTGGCGGCACGAGCAAATCGAACCGCACGTCGGTCTCGCGCGCCAAGCTCAAGTGCCGCCGATCCATCAAGTCGCAGGCCGCGGGGCTGAGCGTGAGGACTTCCTGTACGGCCCGCGTGGCGTTTTCCAGTCGATCGAACAACAGCAGGACGACGCCGCGATGGGCCGGGATCGGATCGGTCGCCAGCGTAGCTTCGGTGACAAACGCCAGCGTGCCTTCGCTGCCGACGAGCAATCGCGCCAGGTTAAGATGCTCCGCCGTGAACACGTCCCAGAGGTGATAGCCCGAGCGATTCACCAGGCTGCGCGGACGGTGCTGTTCGATTAGCTCACGATTACGCGCGACGAGATCGGCGACGCGATTCACCACCTCGCGTTTTTCTTCTTGCGGATCCTGGCTGCGGCCCACGGTGAGCGGTTCGTCGCCGACGCGCAAGACTCGGCCGTCGGCCATCACGATTTCCAATTCGCGCACGCGGCCGCGCGCCGAACCGTAGCGCAGCCAATGGCTGCCACCGGAATCGACGCCGATCACGCCGCCGAGCGTGGTCACCGCCTGGGTCACCGGATCGGGACCGAACATCCGACCGAGCGGACGTAACGATGCGTTGAGGCGACCGAGCGGCAACCCCGGCTGCACGCGCACAGTTGCGTCATCGACCTGAATCATCCGCCGCATGTAGCGCGAAAAATCGACAATCAGCCCCTCGCCTAGCGATTCGCCGGCCAGTCCCGTACCGGCGCCCCGGGCGTGCAGCGAGATCTTATTGGCGGCCGCATACTGCACGGTGGCGACGACGTCGGCCGTGCGGCGCGGACGCACCACGCCGAGCGGCCGCAGTTGATGAATACTGGCGTCGCTGGCGTACATCTGGACGAACACGTCATCGCAACGAACATCCCCGGCGATCAATCCGCGAAGATCGTCCTGGATGCGCTGGCGGGAATCGTCCATGGAGGGAGCGGGGAGTTTTCAGTGTTCAGTTTTCAGTTTTCAGTATTTGCGCCGGCAATCTCTACACTAGCCCGTAGCGCCAGCGAGGGAGAATTGAGATCGATTGCAGTTAGAGATCGAAATCTCAGTTGGATCGCGTAGAAGCAACCTAGAGTTTGGTCCGTTGTCAGCAAGCGGCGTCAACTCTCCCTCGCTGGCGCTACGGGCTGGTGTGGGCGCTCTCCGCGAGCCGGATTTTCTCTTGCCGATAGCGTTCGTGGGTTTCCAAATTGAAGGATTGATATCGTTCGATGTCCGGCAGGCCACGGTACAGTGCGCCGCAACGGTAACAACAGATGGCGTCGCCCATGACCAGGTACAGCACGACGTCGATCAGGGCCGTGGCGAACAAGAACGCGAACGCCCACAGCGGCTGATAGTAGTACCAGGCCACGGAGCTGAGCGCGAACCCCGTCACGACAATCGCCACGCCGAGCCGCTGGGGAAAATCCTTGCGCACGAACAGGTCGTGGCTGGGACAGGCCAGGCAGCGCCGCAACAGCCCATCGTCCCAGGCATCGGCCGGCACCTCGAGTTGCAGGCCGCATTGCGCGCAGGGCAATCGCTCCTGGCCCGGCGACCATTCGGTCTGCGCGGCCTGCTCGCAACTCGGGCACGGAAACGTGATTTGCATCGTTCCATCATAAGGGAAACGGCGTCCGCTGGGAGAGGAGCTGGGCGGTCAACTCCCCCAGAAAAGTCGTGATCACGCCCACATATAAAATGCCCGTGGCGCTCTGGGTGTTCGGAATCTTGAGCGTTTGCCAGGTCATGCCGGCCACCACCAGGCTGCCGACAATTCCGGCCAGCCACCGCAAGGCGAGCATCGCCTGAAAAACGCCAGTCTCCAAGGCGCCGCTATCGCTCGCCACGGTGAACCCTAGACCGACGCCGCTCACGACCGCCCGTAGTACGATCGCAGCGGCCATTCCGAGCACCAATTGGCGCAATGGCGCCAGTTTCATTCCCGGGGCGTTCAAGTACCAATGCCCCAGCAGCATGGCGCCGATGGTCATACCGAGCGTCAGGCCGCCGGCGACCGGGTCCAGGCGGAACAACAGTTGGTCGCCGAACGTCGGCGGCGACGGGAGCACGGTCTCTTGCCAGGCTCCGAGCAGCCCCAGCAGCCCGACAACGCCAATTGCCGGCCGTCCGACATGCGGCAGTTCGTACAGCCACAGCACGGCGCCGACATACGAAACAATGGCCGCCGTCGTGGGAATCCAGGCCGTGAATCGCCCCGCTTCATCGGTCCAGGCCACGGCGGCCGCCAGCACGTTCAACCCCAGCAGCACGTAGAGGTGATTCCGAAAGAACCCGCTCGTGACTTGCTTCGGCGAAGTGATCGCCATAGCGAAGGCGAGGCCGAGACTAAGGCGGTAGAGGAACTGGAGGAGAACGAGCACGGGGAGAGAGGAGAATGGAGGAGTAAAGGGGCTGAGGATTAAAAGAGTGAACAGGTTGTGGCACGGTCTCCCGACCGTGACACCGGGTTGACCGAAGGTCTCCACGCGCCGCAATCCAGCGCCGTGTCACGGTCGGGAGACCGTGTCACAACAAAGATGAGATCAGTTCAAGGCCTTTCGACTGCTCTTCTCACTCCGCTACTCCTTTACTTCCCCAAAAACTTCCCCAACCGCGCGAGCGTCTCCGCCTGCGCCAGCTCCAATTTGCCGAAGCCGTATTCCGCTCCGGCTGCTACGGCTGCGGCTTGGTGGTCCGCGTAGTTCGTGACCACCATCACCGGTGTCGCCGCGATCTTGGGATCGGCCTTGATCTCCTTCAGAATCTCGAGGCCGTCGGTGTAGTCTTCATCCAATTTGCGATTGATTAGCACCAGATCGAATTTGCCGGCGCGCAGTTGCGACAGCGTATCGGCCGGCAAATGCGCGCGGACGATCTCCACGTCGAAGTTGGCTTCGAGCATGGTGCGAATCGAAGTATGATCCGGCACGCACTGGCCGACGTCGAGAACACGCCTGGACATGAAAAGAATTCTATTCGAGGAAACGAGTCGTTGGGATGAATGACGAATTTCTAAATCGGTATGTCGAATCAAATCCGAATGACGAATGTCGAATGATTGGTAGCGCGACTCGCGTAGTGGCACGGTCTCCCGACCATGACACCGCCCCGACCGAAGGTCTCCATGCATCGCAAACCCGCAACGTGTCACGGACGGGAGACCGTGCCACAACCCGCATCGTCATTCAAGCATTCGACATTCGTCATTCGGATTTGATTCGTCATTCCGATTTAGGACTTCGACATTCCCTCATTTTCCGCCTTCCGTGATCGCGAACAAGTGCGTCTTGTTCATCACGTACAGGACGTTGTTGGCCACCAGCGGCGTGCTGTAGACCGAGTTGCCCATGTCGATTTCGGCGAGGATCTCTTTTTCCGGGCCGGTCTTGAAGATGGTCAGCTTGCCTTCTTCGTCGCCGACGAAAACTTTGCCGTCGACCACGAGGGCTGTGCCCCAACTGGCCGCGAACAGGTCGTGCGTGTAGTACGGCTTGCCGGTCTTGGCGTCGACGCAATGAAACAGACCGGAGAAGTCGGGCAGATAGAGGATGTCGTCCTTAATGGTGGCCGTGCCGCACGTGCGGTGCATGGTCTCCTCGAAGGCGAATTCGCCGTCGCCATCAAGATCGAACTTGTCGTAGTGCCAGACCACGCCGGAATTCGGATTCGGCCGGGCGACTTCCCCATCTTCGCCGTTGACGGCCTGCAAGCGCTTGGGAGCGATCGGCGTCTTCAAATCATCGACTTTGAACGCCAGCTCGCCGCTGATATCGCCGCGCTTCTTGGGATCGATGCACCAGAGATGCCCGATGCCGTCGCCGTGTTCCGGATCCTGGCCAACTGCGAGGAACACGAGGCCGTTGTGCACCACGGGCGTGGCGATGATCTCGTTTCGCGTGCCGGCGCCACCGAGGATGTACTTCGATTCCTTCGGATTGGCGTCGAACTTCCAGAGCAATTCCGGTTTGCCGTTCTGCCCGGCGTCGGCTTTGAAGCTGTAAATCCAGGCGTCGCCGCCGGCGAAGATCACTTGCGGCACGCCGTCAATCTCGGCGTACGCTGGCGACGACCATTGGCCGTGCAGGATGTTGAGACCGGGCGAGTCATCGGTCCAGAGCACCTTGCCGGAGTTCTTGTCGACGGCGATGAAGCTCGGGGCCTTCGGCGCCGGCAGATTCACATGACTATTGTCGACGCCATTCGACGTGCAGATCCACAGGATGTCTCCAGTCGCGGTGATCGAGCAACTGCACATGTTGTGCTGGAACACGCCCAGGTCCCGCATCATGTCGAGCACCCAGATGCGATCGGATTCGTCCTTGTTGTTGCTCGGCTCGGCGTTGTAGGGACCGTCGTTCTCGCCGTCGAGAAAGCCCTCGGTGTCGAGGCAAATCACTTCGCCGCGGCTGGTGACGAACCAGGCGCGATTGCCTTCGACGTACGGTGCGCAACAAATGCCCATCAACGGCCAATCGTTGACGAAGCCCGTGGGGAGTTTTTCACTGCTGTCCTGCCACAGGAAGCTGCCGTCCGCGTCGTTGAGCGCGACCAAGCAGCCCAAGTCGACGGCCGCGGGATAGCGCTTCAGGTAGCCGGCGCCATTGTTCGTACCGACAAACACCTTGCCGTTCGCCACCACGGGATTACCATAGCTCTGCGAGCCGAGCCGGGCGACCCACTTGATGTTCTCGCTTGATTCCCGATCCCACTCGCCGGTCTTTTTGTCGAACTCACCGATATTCCATGCCGACGGAATGTTCGTGCCTTCCGGCGTGTTATTTCGCGCGGGCGTTCCGCCCCACTGATTCCAATCGCCAGGACGAGCGAGCGCGGCTTCGTGCGCCGGCGTCGTCGGTTTGGTCGGCGCAGCGGCCGTGCGAATGACCTTCTTGGCGGGCGAAGGTTGGCGGGCGTTCTGTTGGGCGAGCAAATTCGTCGCCGCCGCGACCACGCAGCCAGCCATGAAGGCCAGCGTCAAAATAAACCAGGGGCGTTTCATGCGGTAAATCCAGAGAGAGAAAAAGCAGTTGCAGTGGAGCAAAGGAGCACGGGAGAAAAGTAGCGAGGAGAAACGTCTCCTTTACTCCTCTTCTCCTCCCGTCTACTCCACTCCTACTCTCACATTGTCCACAAACAACTCCGCGTTGGTTGCGTCGCCGTAGAGTCCGGGGCTGCCGATGGTGTTGGGGATGTTGTCTTCGGCCTCGATCGTCCAGGCTTCCGGCTCTTGTTCATCGCGCGGCCAGACCTTGCCTTTCAACACTGCCTTGCCGTCGACGTTCTTGGTCTGGAATTTCACCGTGTACCAGACGTCGGGCTGCCAGGTGAACGGTACGCTCCAGCTTTGTTGCGGTTGCGGCGTCCACGTATGCAACGTCAACTGCTGGCTGGCCCCCATCAAGAATAGCTTGTAACGCTGGGCGATCACGCCCATGTCGGGAACCTTGTCGTTGACTTCGGCGCCGCGCAAATCGGCCTGAATCGTGTAGTTCGACAGCGCGGGCGAGCCGAACCAGCCTTGGCTGCGCGTCCCTTTGGGAACGGTCGTCGCCCTGACCATCGCGCCGTTGCCATCCACTTTGCGCGGGCCTCGCTGCACTTCCAATTGCGGGCCGCCCAGCAATGACATGCCCCACGTCCACTTGGCGAGCACCTTTTCGTCCACCAACAATTTGAGACTCGGGTCCATCGCCGCCTTGAACTGCTCGGGCTGCGTGTTTTGTCGATCAACTCCAGCTTGCGAACGATCGTCGTCCATTTCTTTTGCGGCGTGGAATCGTCGACCTTTACCGAGGGCTGCGGCGGACCGGCGAATTCACCGAGCAAATAGACATACAACCGCGCCGCCTGCGGATCTTGCGCCTTGAGCTTGTCGTAGAGATCGACGTCGAGGCCGACATGACGGAAACGAATGCCGACCCAAGTGACGGGTACCACGCCGTCGCTGAAATCGAACTTCCACGGCAATTCCGGCACCACGCGCACCCGGGCGGTTCCCGTCAACTCGCCGACCTTGGCGGTCACGAGCGAAGCGCGATGCGCGGGCAGCGCGTCAGCGGTGTAAACGCCGGAAGCCTCGATTTTGCCCGCGGCGTCCACGGTGTACGTCGCCTGTTCTTCCTTCAGCAATTGCCCCTTGGCGTTGAACAGGCGCGTCTTGAACGAAACGGTCTCTCCCGGCTTGACCAGCGAGTCCCCCGGTACGACTTGAATCTGCGCTGGCTTGGTATCCGCGGCCACGTCGGCTTCGACAGCAGGCGCCGGCGCTGCACTGGCTTGCGGCTCGCCCGCGCCTGGGTTCATGAGGCACACGACGCGCGACGTGGTCGGGATATACAGCCGGCCGTGCGAGACCACCGGCGACCCGTAAATCTCTTCGCCTTCCAACCGCTTGCGCTGCAGGATTTTCACCTTGTCGCCGTTCGGCTCCAGCACATGCCAGGCGCTCGTGGTGCCGGCATAGATGCGGCCATCAGCGTAGAGCAAGCTGGCCCGCATCATCGTGCCGATGAGCTTTGTCTTGGACAGGCTTTCGCCGGTCTTCGCATCGACGACGCGCATCGAACCGGTGTCTTCGCAGAAATACAACTTGCCGTCGATCAGCACCGGCGAGCTACGCCCCACGGCAACGTCCTTCGTGCGCCAGAGCTCGCCCGATTGCGTGATGTCGCCAGAAAGCGTGGCGTTGATCGCGCACACGGCGCCCATCGAACTATCGTCACGATTCTCTTCGCTATTGCCCATGTAAACGGTCTCGCCCACGACCATCGGCGAGCAATTCAACCCGCGCGGCGAGAGGGTGTAATTCCAGAGCGGTTTGCCGGTGCGCGGTTGGAACGACCAGACGCCGCCGTCGGACGAGCCGAAGATCATTTGCGCCTGGCCTTGAATCACGGCCAGTTGCGGCACGCTGTAGGTCGTGTCTTCCGGTTGCGGCCGAGTGCCGTTGATCCAGCGCAGTTCGCCGGTCGCTTTGTCGAACGCCAGGAAGCGATGCGTCGGCCGGGCTTGATCTCCCCACCCGGTCGTCACCGCGCTGATGATCGCCAGATCGTCGAACACGACGGGCACGTTGGTCCGTCCGCCGTAGACGTTGACCATGCCGAATTCTTCGCCTAGCGAGCGCGACCAGATCGTCTTCCCGGTCTCGCCGTCGATGCATTGAAACATCCCCTGCACGCCGAGGGCATAAACATGGCCGGTCGCCGGATCGCCGACGCAGTACGACCAACTAACGCGCGTATCCGGCACGTCGCACAGGAAGACGTTGAAGATGTTTTCCCACTTCGTCTCGCCCGTCACCGCGTCGAGGCAGATCACCTTTTCGCGCTGCTTTTCGGTAAGCGGGTCTTGAATCGCCAGCACGTAGACCTTGCCGTTCATGACGAGCGGCGTGGATCGCGTCGGCGCGGACTTATTTTCCCAGACCTGCGTCGAATCATCCCATTTGTCGGGGATGTTCGACTCGCGCGAAATGCCGTTCTGCTCCGGCCCGCGCCACGAAGGCCAATCGAGCGGGTCGGCGGCGTTGGCCGAGTATCCCGTCCCGAGCATCACCACACAGGCCAGAGCAACGCTGCGAACAAACGGCGGAATCGCCGTGCCAGGATTCAACATGATCGACTCGCAGGTGGGCAAAAATCGCGGGTCAGGCGAGGTTTTCTATGCCCTTGTAGGATACGCCGACCGGAGCGCACGGACAAGCGGTGGCGGGGTCCCTATTGGTGGGGGCGCGAGGGGAGTTTTAATCAGCGCCAAAAAGACAATGGGCGGGGGAATGACGAATTTCTAAATCTGAATGTCGAATCGATCGGACTCAAACTCCGCATGAACGCCCGACACTTCGTCATTCGGATTTGATTCGACATTCAGATTTCGTCATTCGTCATTCATCCGCCTCGGTTCACAGCAGTTCGCGGATCGCCTGTCCCTCGGAGACTGGGATCGGGCGGCCGTCGGCGGTCTGGTAGGTGATGGCGTGCGGATCGTATCCGAGGGCTGTGAAGACCGTGGCGTGGATGTCGGCGGGCGTGACCGGTCGGCTGCGCGGCACGGCGCCGTGGGCGTCGGATTCGCCCACGTATTGCCCGCCGCGGATGCCGCCGCCGGCGAGGACGGTCGTGTAGCACTGCGGCCAATGGTCGCGCCCGGCGTCTTTGTTGATGATCGGCGTGCGTCCAAAGTCTCCCATCCAAATGACGAGCGTCTCATCCAGCAAGCCGCGTTCCGCCAAATCTCCCAGCAACGCTCCGTAGGCCTGCTCCATCGGCGGCACCAACCGATTCTTCAACAGCTTGAAGTTGTCCTTGTGCGTATCCCAAGTGATGCTCGGGCCGTTCACGGTGGTGACAAACTTGACGCCGGCTTCGACCAGACGTCGCGCCAGCAAATGGGATTGTCCCCAAGTGTGCCGCCCGTAACGCTCACGGACTTTGTCCGGTTCCTTCGACAAATCGAAGGCGTCGGCGGCGTCGGCCGAGGCGATCAGCGAGAGCGCCTTCGATTGATTCACGTCCAAGTCGCGGGCGCGTTCGTCGATGATCGGCGTTCCGCGCGCGCCCAACTCGGCGAGCAAACCTTGTCGATCGCGCAGTCGTTCGACGCCGACGTGCTCCAGACGTTTCAATCCGCGCACACCGAAGTCCTTGGCGTTGGGATCGCTGTTCAACACCAGGGGATCGAACTTGGAGCCCAGGCATGAGCCAAATTGCCCCGGCGTGACGTACTGCAAACTGTCGCAATGCGGCTGCGGCGTGATCACATAGGGCGGTAATCGGCCGCTATAGCCGTCGCGCTGCGCGAGCCAGCCGACCAGTGTGCCGAAGCACGGGTAGTCGCTGCGACTGGGATTGATCAGCGTGCTGTCGATCGGATACGGCCGGCCGACAATCGACCAGTACATGGCGGAGTTGTGTTGACTTTGCTCGTGATGCACGCTGCGCACGATGGCGAGCTTGTCCGAATGCTCCACGACATGCGGCATCAGTTCGGAGATCTCGATGCCGGGCGTCCGCGTGGCGATCGGCTGAAACGGCCCGCGGATATTGTCCGGGGCCCCGGGCTTCATATCCCAAAGATCGACGTGGCTCGGGGCGCCGCAGTTGAAGATCAGGATAACGTTCTTGGCCTTGCGACCAGGGGCCGGCGCCGCGATCTCGGCCGCGCGCAACCACTGCGACCAGAATAGCCCGACCGCGCCGCTGCAGAGCAGCGCCCGGCGCGAGATTTTCGGCCGCTCGCGATCCTTGAT
>JAWXBP010000245.1 GCA_034440135.1 Planctomycetia bacterium | reverse complement strand
CATTCCCCCTCCAGCGTCCCTAAACTAAACCCCGTTCACCCCCGAGCGCCACACTTTTCAACCGCCAAGCGCTGCACAATTCAAGCGCCGTTTACAAACAGAGTGGGAGAAATGCCGTCGTTGACACTTACTTGCCCATCTCGGTTCCCGCCGTTCACGACGCCGAGATGTCGTCCAACGATGCTGCGATAAACGCACCAGTGCCGTCGGAACTAGCACAAGACGATATCGGATCAATCGAATTGGCTGTTGACGAGCGAAGGACCGAAACGAGGCAGCCCTACAACGCCATTCAACGATTTGCGCCCTACCGAGCGGGAATCGTGCCAACGCCGGAGATGTTTCACAAAATTCGCTGTTGCAATATTTCTAGTGGTGGACTGGCATTTCTCACTCGCCTTGCACCGGAAACGCCAATGATCGTGGTGACGACCGGCGAGGAACCGGACGTTGATTTTCACACCGCCCGCGTTGCTTCGATAAAGGAAATCGCAACGTCCGCTGGCACTGTGTACCGAATTGGCTGCCAATTCATCGGCCGCCTACATCTGAGTCTCACGGCCGTCATTGGCTGGTTTTTGGGTTGACTCTACCTTGCCGCGGGCGGTGATTCCCGGGGGGGCAGCTGGCGGCCTTTTTTTGTTGCTTTCGACTGCTGCCGAAACTACGCTGATCCTTGTGCCGAGCCGCCACAAACGGACACCACTGACCTGCGGCAAAGCAAGCCGTCACCGCTGCTCTCTACCCAGCTGCGTGATGGCTTTTTTAATTGACCAGGAAGCCATCGCCCGGCTACCATCAACTCTGGCACTTCGGTTCAAGGGCAACTCGAATCGGAAGCCACCCATCGCGGCTCCGAGTCACGGTGGGTTTTTTTTGTTGGGGATCGTCAGATCCGGCCCAAACCGGCTTTGCTCGCTCCAAACCGCTTTTCTATCATCCCGCCGCCACGGAAAACGGTCGAGTGTCTGCCGTGGCAAGCCGGGAGATAGCCCCCCTTCTCCCGGCTTTTTTTATGCCCGATTTGCTATCGCCGCTTGCGTAAGGCCAATGCCTTTCTACGACCGCCACCCTTAGTCCGCGCTGTGACCGGACAACTGGATCGAATTGCCAAGCCGGGAACCTTGTGGCATCACGGGTCACGGGTCGCCAAGCAGCCAGGTGAGTTGGCCATCTTGGCGATTAGCTTGCCGGCGAATCCGTACCAAGCTTCATATTTCGCCACGCCCTAGTGAGCGTGCCCGCCGTGCGTGCCTTCTTTCCCGCCGCCGCCCTTTTCTTCTTGTCAGTACGTGCCCATTGCTTTGCGTATTCGTTTGCCGACAAGTCCGGATAATCACGCTGCCATTCTTCCCAGGCCCTACGGTATTCTTCAGCAACCGCAGACAATTTGATCGGCGTGCTAGCCGGTTCTTCAATCGCTTCTGGCGATGTCATCCATTGAAGGGCGTAGGCAGCGGCCGCCGGGAAGTCTGATCGCTCACGTGATGCGAGTAAAGTCGCAATGGGGCTGTCCTCAAGTTGGAGGTCGTGCAGCTGTTGGATTAGCGACTCGGCCTCATCAAAAAACCTGTTCCAAAACTCATCAAGCGCTTGTTCGCCTTGGGCGATTTCCGCTCGGAGCCAGTTCCTCTGATTGATGTCCTGAGGTTCAAGTTTAGTGAGCCCCGCTCGGGCCAACTCCAGATCAGCTTCAATCCTATCTAAAGTTGCCTGCGACTTGCGAAACCATTTTGCAATGTCTGACAACTTCATGTTTGCAATTCCTGATTTGGTCGCCGTCGCGCGGCCGGAGTTACGTGGCCGTTCCGACGGCGATCTCGATGGTAGCGCGCCGCCTACCTAGCAGTTGCGAACATTTTAGCGCGACGCTCCGATATCGCTAAACGGCAAGGGACCGGTGCCCGTGATTGGCTGCCCGGGCACGCCGGGAATGTTATTGGGATCGACAGGCGGCGAGTTTCCGGGCGTTAACTCGATGCTCGGCGTGGGCGACGACTCAAAACGCATTTCGACTGATGGCGTTGGAGTCACGGGAAGTGCGCCGCTTTCATTCACGCGCAACTGCCCGCCCGAGGAAAACACGATGTCCACACTCTGGCAGTTCATCTCAATCACCTGACCATCGGACATCGCAACCTTGAGCTTGACTACGCCATTCGATGCACCGCCTGGGCCAGGATAACGGCCCGACAGACCCGTCGGGCCAGCTGAGCCGGGAGCGGAACCACCGCCGTAGCCCTGAGCCAAGGCAATTCCCGCCGCCGTCGCCAACACGATCGACAAACCAACTGCCCGTCGACTGACATAGTTCGCCATGACTATTTCTCCGTTCGCGTGGTTCTCTAGCAACAAGTCCACCGTGGGCCTGTCGCCGCCGCGCATTTTACTTCCTTGGACATTCCGCTGCAAAATCGGACGACGTCAGCGCGCATAATGGACCAGGCGTGAGCCCGGCGCAGATACACGGAATGAATGCGTCCGGGATTGGTGGACGCCGTCGGAGCAATTGTTAGCTAGTGGTGGGCGAGTCCCAACCTACTCTCTAGTAAATGCCGACGTCCCCGTGGCTTGGGGCGTTTCCTGCCGGTGTCGGCCTGACACCAGCGGCGCACGGGGACTCTTCATTCCCACCACTAGGGCGAAGTGGCTCACGCGGGAACGCACTGTAGAGGAATAGGATCAAATCCTATTCGGCCCAATCCTCTTCGTTTTCCGGCAGCGCATCATTCGGTGCCGCTTCATCTTGTCCAACCGCTTCCTCTTCGTCCATGTCGACCAAGGTGTCATCGAAGCTACGGAGTCCGTCGCGGTCGAACTCCGAATCGCACGCGGGGCAATACTGTTGCTCGCAGGCGCGACCGCATTTAGGGCATTCGAAAGACATGCTCATTTCACTTTCTCGTGGTCGGATCCTGTTCAAATGGCAGCGTTCGCGAGCTCGTATAGTTGAACTAGTTTGGCAGCGAGTTGCGACAGTTCCGGCCTCGTCAGTTCGTGAACGATTCGGGTAATCCTATCATCAAGGCCGGTGGCATTGATTTGAGCTTTGATATCTTCAAATACTTTTCGAGCGTCCGGCGGCAGTGAGGTCTCACCGGTAAATGCAACGAAGTCCGCAAGAGCAAGCTCGACACGATCTTGGAACGGCGCGTCCACAGTGGCTAGCTTATAAACCGCGTCGCGCAAGTGATTAGACGACATGTTTGGCGCTCCACATCAGAAAGTAGACGACTGACCCGCCTCCCTCGCCGCTCCGCGGACAATTCCAGTCGTTTGCGCAGGCATGAAACGCCAGCGGCCCAGGCCGTTGCCAGCCTAGGCCGCGTGGATGTCTTCGTGCGGTGAACTCAACGTTTAATGCCTGCGCATCCAACCGATCAGTCCCAAGCCACAGCCGAGCATGATCACCAAGCTGGAAGGTTCCGGCACCGCATTCGCACCCGTTCCGGCACCAAAGTTATTGCGGACGTTGTTCAAGTCGACGATGGTGACTTGGCCGTCGCCATTCGTATCGCCTAATCCAGCGCCGCCAAAGTTATTGCGGACGTTGTTAAGGTCGACGATGGTGACTTGACCGTCGCCATTGGTATCTCCGGGTGTGCCGACAGCATCACCGATCAACTCCAGACCTGCTGGCGAGCGAATGTCGACGGCTCGCGCTGGCTCGCCGAGCAAAGTGAACGCCCGGGAATAAAAGTTGTTCCACTCGCCGACCGCCGCGAACAACTCGGCGCTGGATGCACCATTCCGTTCGAACATCAAGAATTCCAGCTCATGATCGCCGGCGGTCAAGAACGTGCTCGCTAACGTATAGGAGCTGGCATATGCGGCGCTGTCGAAGGCCACCGTCTCACCTCCGTCCAACACTGCAGCGACATTCGAATCGACGCTACGTTGGATAGTGAAGCTGGCCCCGTCAATTGTCAGGCTGGCACCGTTGTCTGTGTCGAAACCGAAGGTATAAACGCCATCGGTTTCGATATGCAATGTGGCCGTAGCCAGCATTGCAAAATCATTGTCATCGACGTTCTCGAAATTATTGAGGAACGCACCGTCATCGCCGTACTTGCCACGGCTGCCGGCCGCCTCGGCATCGACGAAGTTAATGGTATCTCTCGTGCCCGAATAGGGCTGGTCCGTGGGATTCGGATTCAATACTGCGTTTCGAGCTTGCGCCAAATTGTTGATGGCCGTTTCCGGAACATCCTCTGGCACGCGCACGGTTTCGGCGACTTGAAAACCGTTCACGATAGAAGGCGTTGTCCCCTGGGCATACACAGCGGCCTGCTGACCGATCAAGGCAAAATCGTTGTCGAGCGCCGTCTTGGCTCCCTTCGCGGCGAAGACTTCTAGAAATCCCCCTCCGTATTGCTCCGCATAGACCACGGAGATGGGATAATCGCCGGCCGCAAGGAACGTCGACGCGAGACCAAAAGCGTCGGTTGTGAAAGCGGCTTGTTCAAACGTTCCGCCATTCGCGGCGACTCCGTCGCCGCCCGCCTGTTTGGTGAAAACCGCGCTGCCCACGGTGAGCCGTACCGCGTTGTCGCCGTCAAAGCCGAACGTGTAAGTGCCATCTTCGGGAATCCGAATGGTGCCTTCGGCCTGCAATACAAACTGGCTTGTGCGGCCGCCGACGAATTCGGTTTTCGGAGCCGGCATGCTAACATCGTCGCCACCGTTGGCGAAGTTAAGTGTGGGGGAAGTGCTGTCCGTCGCATTGCGTTCCACGCGCAGCGACTCGTCTGCCAACACTTGATCCGCGCCTTGCAAGCCATTCTTGAGCAGGAAGTTCGGCCGATACGCGCGCACCCCCCACAATCCTTGGTGGCCCTCCACGATGTCTGGAAGCTGTGCACCGGGAGGCACAGCGGCGTCGTAGAGACTAATCGCCTCCTGCACTGTGAGTTGACGATTCAACCATACGGCCACCTCGTCCATCGCACCTGTCACCGTTCGTTGATTTGGTCCGCCATCTCCGCCGTCGCGCGAAGCGATGTGTGCATCATTTCCCGTCGTTCCCCAGCCGTCGGTGCTGTCGACTAAATCGTTGCTAAAATCATGACCGTCGATCACGACGATCACATCCTCGATGTTGTTGCCGTTCCGCGACGCGACAACGTGGTGCCATTGACGATCTTTGACATTCACTGTGGCGTGATCCACTTGCCGCGATTCCGCCGGCGTGTTTCCGTTGGGGTTGATGGAAACGACAAAGTTCGCGGAGTTACCGAAGACGGTTTGAAACGCGGTGCTTGGATCAGTTTGATTGTTGGCGAAAAAACGGTCGCCCGCCAAAGCATTTCCGGCTGCAAACCAATAGGAAACCGTCATCGCATTGGCGGCGAAGTTGGAACCCGGTCCCAAATTAATTGACCCCCGATCGTTGGCGTCGAATGCGCGATTATTGGCGTCGAAGCCAGGGAACTGGGGTCCGGCCGCTCCAATCGTGGCGAACGGAGCCGGATCGATGCCATTGAAGAATCCTTCGTAAAACCCATTGATCGGCGAACCGCTAGTTCCCGTATCAATGACAGGCCCATCATATTGGAAGCCCCCGACGCCGGACGCGGTCCCCTTCTTGTTTCCACCTCCGTCGAGTCTCGGTGCACCGATTGCCGTTTCATCGAGTTGGTAGAAGTGAGTGGGATTCAGTGAGATCACTGCATCCGAATATGCCCCTGAGCCGAACGCTTGATTCGATCCAAAGGCGCAAAAGCACAGCATCGCACATGTGAGTCGCGTCCAGTTTTGCGTCATGGTGAGCATTCTCATTGTTGAAGGGATGGAGATTCACGGACTACATCATCGGAGACAGCCTGATACCCAAGGGGCAATGCAAGCTTGATCATGCTAAAGCGGCGCGCATCCCGCGCCTAACCTGCCTTCGGGGGGGCATGCTGTGCTTTCGAGATGAAAGGTTGCAGGCGTTCGGCGGACCTCAGGAATGCCTGTAACGCATGCGGGAGCCACTGCCTGGACAGCGGCAACTCGTGAATGACAGCAACTGCTGGACATTGACGTTGACGAACCTAATTGTCGAGTAATCCCAAGGCCTTTTTCTTGCCCGTTGGCGGAATCTTCTATTGCGTTGGCTGCCCGATTGTCAGTTGGCGGAGCATGGCCGCTGAGCACTACGGTGAAGCGATTTGCTGCGAAGGTCGGTTGTTTCGCAGCCAACTTGGTTGAAGAGCTGCCTACGCCGGGCGATTTGCCAAGACTTGGCCGACGCAGGGAATAACGACCGGCGGTAATGCATCTTTCATTATGGACCAATGCGTATCCGCCTTATTCGGTGCGCGAATTCAAATGGAGGTGCATTTTCCATGAAGACTTTGCTGTCACTCTGCGTTGCCCTGAGTTTCGCGTCGACGTTCATCGGCTGCGGTGAAAAGGCCGAAGTGAAGAAGGAAACCACGGTCACCACGCCGGGAGGCGAAACCACCACAACTGAGACGGAAACTGTCGAAAAGTCGGGTGAGAATCCGCCGCCAGCGGAGCCGACGAATCCGTAGTCTCGAACAACCGCTGCAGATCGTCACTGGGTTTCTCGCACCTTCCCAATGACGCCTGGGCCGCCGGATGTGCTTGCCAGGGCACGCATCCGACGGCCCTTTTTTTTGGTTCTTCACCCAATTCCGGGGAAAGCCTGGCGGATTTTGAGAAAGAAGTAGTTGTCGTCTCGGTAGCCGTAGGCCATACGT
>JAWXBP010000244.1 GCA_034440135.1 Planctomycetia bacterium | reverse complement strand
TGACCGTTTCGCTACCAATCGAAAGAGCGTTCGAAAAGACGCGATAAACTGCTTAGCACACGACGCTACAATCAGTGACCTGAAATTGCCCCCGTCAAACTGTCTGGAATGACTGCCTCCGCCTCTCGGCACAGAATCAGCGCCGCCACTAACTCGTCCCAACCTGCGGAGGTTCGATCGTTGGCTGCCGCTTTCGCGTGACTCATTACCAGACGTGCTTCATCACTTCGGCCAAGGCGGTGGAGCGCCATTGCTTGAAAAAAGCGAGACGATGGGCTAGGGCGGACAACCTTCTCTGATTGGGCCAAAGCCACAGGGTTCGAACCTGTAACCTTCGGTTCCGTAGGCGGCAGGCCGGTTTTTGTAACGGCTTTGCGGGGTTGGTAGTTACGGAAATCCGTAACGATCGCGGTGCTCTCAGTGGTGCTCGCGAGTTTGCCACGTAGGCGGCGAGATTGCCGCTTTTTGCCACGTTCTTTCGCATGGCCGGGAATAGAACGCGCGCTGATCGCATGTTAGAACGTGGCGACCCCGCGCATGCGCGTTCCGAGCGGGGCGTCACAACTATGTCATCTCGATTCTACGTAACGAGTTATGAATTCTACCGTCGCGCAACGATTCTTTCAGCCCTTGCTGCTGTTGTTGGCTCAGGCCACCGACAAACAGTTGGCCAGCTACCTCCAATACCTGAAAACTGAGAACCGCTTCCTGCGAAGCAGGTTGCCCAAGCGGATCACGGTGACGCCGGCGGAGCGGACGCGGCTGCTGAAGGTTGGCAAGCCGCTCGGTCGGGCGATCAAGGACTTGATCACGATCGTCTCTCCGCGCACGTTTTCGCGCTGGGTCAGTCAGGAGAAGAAAGACCCGGGCAAGCCTGCGCCGGCGGCCGGCAAAGGTGGTCGGCCGCGGAAGCCGGACGAAGTCCGGGCGCTGATCCTCAAGCTGGCCAGCGAAGGCGCTGGCTCGGGCGCGTCGCGGATTCACGGGATTCTCACGAATCTCGGCGTGCGCATTTCGGATGCCACGGTGCGGCGCATCTTGCAGGAGAATGGGATCGACCCGGGACCAAAGCGCGCCGATTCGACCTGGAAAGAGTTTCTCAAGCGCCCCCGGGACACGCTTTGGGCCTGTGATTTCTTCACGAAGAATGTGGTCACGAAGGGCGGGATCGTCACGTTTTACGTGCTGTTTTTCATTCACATCAGCTCCCGCCGTGTGCATGTCGCCGCCATGACGCCCGCACCGAACGGCGAGTGGATGGCGCAGCAGGCGCGGAATCTGTCCATGTACTTCGCCGAACAAGGGGAGTTCAAGCCGACGCACATCGTGCGCGATCGGGACACGAAGTTCACTGAGCAGTTCTGCTCGATTCTCGAAAACGATGGTATCGAATTCAAGCCAATCCCGCCGCGCTCGCCGAACTTGAATCCGTTCGCGGAACGCTGGATTCAGAGCGTGAAGCGCGAGTGCCTGGATCATTTCATCGTGTTCGGCGAATCGCATTTGCAATACTTGATCGATTCCTATCTTGACTGGTATCACCGCTTCCGGCCGCACCAAGGACTCAACAACCTGCGCATCGGCATCGTGAAGCCGCCCGATCCGGTTGAGTCGCTTGGGCCTGAGGATGTCGTCTGCCATGAACGGCTCGGCGGGCTGCTCAAGCATTACGAGCGGAAAGCGGCGTAGGTCACAGGATTTCGGCCGCGCCGCGCTCGCGGTGCGCCCTGATTTCGCGATCGGCGACGTTGCGAGTTCGAGCCGCCCAAAAGCGATGACAAACGCTCGCGCGTTCGAGCCATGCCAAGCTGTTGCCGCTAATCGCTTTTTGGTGGGACATCGTTTTGACGCCCGACGTAATTGGTCGCACGTCGCGGCCAAGGCGTTCGAGCAGGAACTCGGCCGGATTGCAGCCCAAAAAAAGGAGAAGGACATGTCTGACGTCATCAGTCGGTTGCGCGCGTCGAAGAGCAAGAGCGACGACGAACGCTACACAACGGGAAAGTTCGTCGGAACAGAATGGGCAAATGATGATGCGGAAGCGAAGGAGTTGGAGCGTCTCAGCTCGCTCCACCGACAAATCTTCTTCGAGCCGTCGCTCGATTGGAAGACCTATTTCGACGACTCGCACGGATTGAGCGTGTACTCTGCCGCAGAGAGGCTCTATTTCACTCTTCACGACGAGGACGACGGCGATCGCGATGCGTCGCGCGAGTTCTGGAACTCAGTTCTTGAGGATCGCGTGATTGCCTGCGACACAAACGTGGCGGAATTCTTTCGCGGGTTCTGCGATGGCGCTCTAGAGGTCTGGGACAGCGTGAAGGATCAGCTTTGATTCCGATGCACCCCGCCGGCCCCGCCACGTTAGCGCCCGTGGCGCGTAGCGGACGGCCGGCGGGATTTTCCACAAGGAGCAGCAACGCCGAAAAAAGTCGAGCTAGACGCGGATACCTCTTTCCGGGGTCGCGCTGACATCGGGGAACCACCATCCTTATTGGGCTTGCAAATGAGCGAACTTGAGGTCCTTGAAATACAACTCTTGCGCGACGAAGCGCTTCAGAGCACTTCTCAAGTCATTGACTTGATGAACTATACGATCGGTGCGGCATTAGCGCTCGTCGCCGCTGGCTGCTCGTTGGATGACTCCCTTTCTGGGCTGATTCCACTGATGGCTGTGCCCCTAGTCTGGGCGTGCCTAGTGCTTGTGCGCGCACGTCGACTCAATGCAATTCGGATTTCCACGTACTTGCGGGCCTTCGCCGGTTCTAAATTTCGATGGGAAGGTCGACTGCGACATCTGAGAAAAATGCCGGCGCATCCCAGAATCGGATTTGCACCGGCGATGTTCTGGGTATTGGCAACAACAGCCGCCGTCTGTGCATTAGTTTCGTTGTTCCTGCAGATTCAACGAACGGGACCTATTTGGCCTGTTGCGGTTGTCGCCGCTGTTGGAGCGGTCGGAATCGGTTGGGAACGGCTTGTCGTTCCATTGCTGGGTTCAAAAAGTGGTGACGATGCTTTCTTTACGGCATGGCACAAGATTCAGGCGGACGAGGAAAAGTTTCGCCAAGAAAATGAAAACGCTTCCGTCGAATTCGAAAATGAGGAGAAGTAAAAAATGACAGCACGAACTAAACGACGCGGCAACGGGGAAGGCAGCATCTACCAACGGTCGGACGGCCGCTGGTGCGGCTGCATCAACATCGGCTACAACGGCGCGGGCAAGCGACAACGCAAGGTCGTGTACGGCGCGACTAAGAAGGAAGTCCAGGACGGACTGACCAAACTCCAAGGCAAGAAGCTCGGCGGCGTCCTGGTCAAGGTCGAGCGGCAAACCGTCGCGGAGTTTCTGACCTGGTGGTTGGAAAGCGTGGCGAAGGGACGAATTCGCGCGACGACATATGCCAATTACGAGACTATGATCCGCGTTCACGTGAATCCGCGGCTCGGCGGCCTCGCGTTGGCGAAGCTTCTTCCCGACCACCTGATCAACTTGCAGACGTCCATGGCGGACGCTGGCGCCTCGCCACGGGTGCGGCAACTCACGTACGCGATCCTTCACCGGGCCCTCGGCGATGCCATGCGCCTCGGAAAGGTCGCGCGGAATGTCTGCGACGTCGTCGATCGGCCACGCGTCGAAAAGTCGACTGTTCGAGCGCTGGATCCCGGCCAAGTCGACGATTTCCTTGTCGCCGCGGAAACTGACCGGCTGTACGCCCTCTATGTGCTGGCAATCGCCTCCGGTCTTCGCCTCGGTGAACTGTGCGGGCTGCAATGGTCGGACGTCGACCTCGACGCTGGGACGGTGACAGTGCGGCACACGCTGATGGAGGTAAAAGGGCGGAGCGAGCTCAGCCAGCCGAAGAGCGAAAGCGGCCGGCGACGCGTCGACTTGGCGGCGGCGGCCGTGGCGGCTCTCGTGGAACATCGAAAGCAATTGATGCGCGAGGGGCTCGCGGGCTGCCCGTTCGTCTTCTGCGATACCGATGGCAACACCTTGCGCCGGAGCAACATCACCCGCCGCTCGTTCAAGCCGACGCTCAAGCGCGCAGGACTTCCCGACATGCGGTTCCACGATCTCCGGCACACGTCGGCATCGCTCCTGCTGACGAAGGGCGTGCATCCGAAGGTCGTCCAGGAGCGGCTGGGCCATTCGCAGATCAGCCTGACGCTCGACACCTACTCCCACGTGATGCCTTCGCTGCAGCGCGACGCGGCGAATTCCCTAGACGGGTTCCTGGTGCGCAAGAAGGCAACGACAGCTTGACATCCGACTTTGGCTACACTGTGGCTACATTTCCTCATCTTTGGACTTTGGCGAGCGCAACAAAAAAGCCGTAAACCCTTACGGATTCACGGCTTTCAAAATCGGGGTGACAGGACGTCTATTGAACTTTTTTCGGGCTCGTTTGGCAACTGGACCAAGCCGCTAATCGCTATTGCCCAAGCACTTGCGACTTGAGGCCG
>JAWXBP010000243.1 GCA_034440135.1 Planctomycetia bacterium | reverse complement strand
GATCGCCGCGGCGATCGAACAGCAGTTGTTCCCGAACGGCCCGATGATCAAACGCGACGCCGCCGCGCTGGAAGCGCTGCGGGCCGCGGTGGTGGACAAGAACTTCTATTGGTTCAACCGCTATCGGGCGGTGGACGGCTACTCGACGTTCGGCGATCGCGCTTTCTTGAAGTTCTCCGAAGGCCCCGGCGGGTATGGAGACGGGCTTTCCAACTACTCGGTCGTGCAACGCGAACTGGAAGTGATCGACGCGCTCACATCTGCCGGCGACAAAGTGATTTGGCAGACGGCGCAAGGCAAGCCGACCACGAAGGAAGAAACCAAACTCCCGGAGTTCATCCCGGTCGTCAGCAACAAGCCGGGCGAACTGCCGGGCGGTAAGCACCTCTTCCTGAGCGGCGAAGCGGCCATCGAAAAGATGACCACTGGCGCCGACCTCAAGGTTGAACTGGTCGCCGACGAATCGATGTTTCCCGAGTTGGTGAACCCGGTGCAAATGTCGTTTGACGCCAAGGGACGGCTTTGGGTCGCCTGCTGGCGGACCTATCCGCACTGGAAACCGACGCAGCCGATGAACGACAAGTTGCTGATTCTGGAAGACACCAACGGCGACGGTCGCTCCGACAAATGCCTGACGTTCGCCGGCGACTTACACAACCCGACCGGCTTCGAATTCTGGAACGGCGGCGTGATCGTGGCGCAAGGCCCGGACTTGTTGTATCTGTCCGATACGAATGGCGACGATCGTTACGACGTGAAAGAACGCATCGTGCATGGGCTCGATACCGCCGATACGCATCACACCGCGAACAGCTTCACGTTCGATCCAGGTGGCGCGCTCTACTTCCAGGAAGGGACGTTCCATCACACGCAAGTGGAATCCCCTTGGGGGTCGCCGCGGCGCGTGGCGAACGGCGCTGTGTTCCGCTATGAGCCGCGGGCGCAGAAGTTCAACGTGTACGTGTCGTTCGGCTTTGCCAATCCGCACGGCCACGTGTTTGATCGTTGGGGACAGGACATCGTCTGGGACGGCACCGGTTCTGATCCCTATCACGGCGTGTTGTTCTCCGGCGACGTCGACTATCCGCACAAACACGGCGCGCCGCCAAAGGTTTATCGGCAACGCACGCGTCCTTGCTCCGGCGCCGAAGTGTTGGCGAGCTCCCATTTCCCGGAGGAGTTCCGCGGAAACTTGCTGGTCAACAACGTGATCGGTTTTCAAGGCATTTTGCGTTACAAGGTCGACGACCTGGATTCCAGTTTCTCGGCCGTGGAGCTTGATCCGATCGTGTATTCGTCGGACGCCAGTTTCCGACCGGCGGACGTGGAAACCGGGCCGGACGGCGCGATCTACTTCACCGATTGGCAGAACCCCATCATCGGTCACATGCAACACAACCTGCGCGATCCCAATCGCGATCAGGAGCATGGTCGCGTATACCGTGTTCGGCATGTCTCGCGCGAGCTGCTGAAGCCCGTGAAGATCGCCGACGAGCCGATCGATAAACTGTTGGACCTGCTTAAGTCGCCCGACGATCGGGTGCGGTATCGCACGCGAATCGAATTGGGCAGCCGCGACAGCGCCGAAGTGATTACCGCCGCGCAAGCCTGGGTGGCGAAGCTTGATTCCGCCGACCCGGAATACGAGCACCATCGCCTGGAAGGGCTCTGGCTGCACCAGAATCACAACGTCGTGAATCAGCAACTGCTGACCGACGTGTTGACATCGCCGGACTTCCGCGCTCGCGCCGCGGCCGTGCGGGTCTTGGTCGCCTGGCGCGATCGCGTGCCTGAATCGCTCGACCTGCTCTCGGCAGGCGTAAACGACGAGCATCCACGGGTGCGGTTACTGTCAATCTGGGGATTGAGCTACTTCTCCGGCGAGCAGGCGAGTCGCGCGGCGGAGATCGCCGTCGAGGCGCTGTTGCATCCCGATGATCCGTTCATCAAATATTCGCTGTCGGAAACCGAGAAGACTTTGGAACGTCGCGTGAAAGCGGCCGGCGGAGAGTAGTTTCTCCGAGGCCCCGAAGTAGCGCGTAGAAGATGGTGATTCATGTTGCGTAGGTGTTCCCGCGCGCACATCGGCGCGCTGTTGTGCTCGGCGGCGATGCTTTGCTCCTCGACGACGTTGCGCGCGGCGGAAGAGCCGCCCTCGACGGTGGGTCCGCTGATGAAGCTCTACCGCGGCGGACGATTGCCGGCGGAACGTCAACCGACGGTCGTCGAAATGATCTGCAGCCGCGGCAATGAGTTCGACTTGCGCGTCGTGTTCGACAACGTGATGAAGTCCGACGCGATGACGCCCGAGCTGCGGCTGACAGCGATGGCCGGATTGACCGACGCGGCGCTCTCGCGCAAGGTGATTCCCTCAGGGGATCTGCAGGACCTCGCGGCGCTGACCGAATTCGATGACGCGAAGGTGCAGCTAGCCGCAGTCCGACTTGCGGCGGCCTGCCGCGTGGAGGCGGCGGCCCCTGCACTGCGGAAACTCGCCACGAGCGATCACGCCGCGGCCGATCTCCAGCGCGCGGCCATCGCGGGGCTGGTGTCCATCGGCGGCGAGGCGAATCGCGAGGCGTTGCTCAAACTCTCCGAGGCGGCGCCCGGCGTCGCCACGCGCATGCAGGCCGCGGCGGGTTTGATCGGCGTCGATCTGGAACTCGCCGCCGTGCAATCGGCGAAGGTCTTGGCCGCGGCCACGCCGGAAGACGATCCCGGCCCGCTGATGAATGCGTTTTTCCAGCGCAAGGAAGGGCCGGATCAACTAGCGCACGCGTTGTCGCAACAGCAGCTCCAAGTCGACGTCGCGAAGCGCGCTTTGCGCTATATGTACTCAGTCGGTCGCAGCGACGCGGCCCTGTCGGACGTGTTGAGCGCCGCCGCGGGCGTCTCGTCGGACGATATGCCGCCGACGCCCGAGCAAGTGGCCGAAATCGTCGCCGCCGTCGAATTACACGGTAACGCGGAACGCGGCGAGCGGATCTTTCGCCGCGCCGATCTCAGTTGCATGCGTTGCCACAGCGTCAGCCGCGCCGGCGGCCAGGTCGGGCCGGACTTGAGCGCCGTTGGCGGATCGTCGCCGCTCGATTACATGGCGAATTCAATTCTCAATCCGAATCTTGCCATTAAGGAACAGTTCGTCACCCGCATCTTCGAAACGTCAGACGGTCTACAGCTCTCCGGCGTGTTGATCGATCGGGACGAAAACCGCATTCGCCTCCGCGACGCCCAAGGCAACTTGGTTGTGATTCCCACCTCGGACGTCGAGGCCGAAGCGGAAGGCCCCACGATGATGCCGACTGGCCTGACCAAGTTTCTCACGCGCGACGAATTGTTGGACTTGATCAAGTTCGTATCCGAACTCGGAAAACCCGGCGACTACGCCGTGCAAACGGTGCCGACGATGCAGCGCTGGCGCGTCATGCTCAACCCGCCCGCGGAGTTGACTTCATCTGTTCCGCACCTGGAAAACATCCGCCAATTCGTCCTCGGCGGCGCCGAGTACGCCTGGGCGCCGGCTTATGGAAAAGTCGCCGGCAAGTTGCCGCTCGCCGAGTTGCGCCAAGGCGACCAGCCCAAGGTTCTGATCCTTCGCGGCGAGCTCCAAGTTAACGAGGGCGGCGCGATCGGCGTAAAGATTGAATCCTCGGAGCCCGTGCAAGCCTGGGTCGACGAGCAACCGTTTCAAAGCGAAACCGAGTTCGAGACCGAGCTCGAGCCTGGCCGGCACGCGATCATTCTCCGCGTGGAAGTCTCCGGTCAATCGGACCCGGAACTCCGCGTGCAGTTCCATCGCCCAGCGGAATCGACGGCGCAGTTCGAAGTGGTTGGCGGGGCGTAGCGGAATCGATTTGGGTCGCCTGAGTAGCGTTCGGCCGGGAATGGCGCCGCGTGCCGGGCCGTCAAATGCGCCGCGTGGTATAATGGATTTGATGCACCGTTCTGGACCGCGAGTTCGATCATGAATATCCACGCCGAAGCCGTTTACGAAAATGGCCTGCTCAAACTCGATCATCCATTGCCGATCGAGCCCGGCTCGCGAGTGCGAATCGAAATCGTGCCAAGTCAAAGTGTGGCGCGAAGTATGTTGGGTCTGATTCACTGGACGGGAACCACGGAATCACTGGATCAGATCGCGCTCGACCCTGAATTTGGGTTGCCCGAATGTCACTAGCACTTGCGGATATTCCGCCTGGCGATTCGGTATTCGTTGACGCGAACATCTTTATCTATGGGTTGAGCGCACACCCAGTTTACGCGACTGCATGTATTGAGTTCTTGGAGAGGATCGAGCGGCAGGACGTGATGGGAGTAACTTCGTCGGCAGTGCTTGCCGAAGTGTCGCATCGTCTGATGACGATCGAGGCCTGTGAAGTCTACGGTTGGCCGGTCGCCGGAATCGCTCAGCGGCTACGGAAAAGCGCCACCGAAATAAAGACTTTGCGAAAATTCGCGGACGCCGTACGCATGATTCCCAAGCTCAATATCCAGATTGCTCCGACCGGCGAACAGTTGGTCATTCGAGCTACGGAACTGAGCCAATCTCATGGCCTGCTAACGAACGACGCTCTGATCGCGGCGACAATGAATTCGCTTGGAATTCGTTGCATTGCCACGCGCGACGATGATTTCGACCGGCTGCAAACTGTCCTTCGATTCTCGCCGTAAGGATTGCGGGCAAAGCGATCGGGAACGCCGGATGAAACGGCGTGCAATTCGCAGGTCTCCCCAGCATCGTGAGGACCAGTCGGGCGACCTAACGGCCAACGCAACGAATCTCGCACGCCAACTACCGGCGAACACGCCGTGCGATCGCAATGCCGACAAGCGAGAGCAGGCCCAGCGCCCAGGTGCTCGGTTCTGGCACGACGGTCCAGATTTGATCGACGACGAAATCGACGTCGACCTGGCCGGCGGAGTTGAAGACGAATTCGAAACTGTTGACGTCGGCGAAGTTGAATCCGTCTTCGACATCGAATTCCAAGTAGGGGGCGTACAATTCGCTCGGGTCGCCGGTTTCGCCGACTTCGCCCGAGTAGGTCGCCTGCACTCCGTTACTGGAGAGCCGAATAATCACATCCAGATTCCCGCTGACCGGCGCGTCGACGCTCAGGAAATTGATCGTGATGCCGCCGTCCGGCAGCACCAACTGCTGGAGCGCGTGGGCGTTATCCAGTTCCTCGGTGTTGACGTCTTCACCGTCGTATTGCAGGGTCACAACCGAAGCCGGATCCGACGCCGTGGCGAATTGAAAGATTCCGCGGTCGAACAGATCGTCGTCGTGCCCGATCAGCACTTGGGCGGAGTTCGCTTTGGGCGTACCCAGCACTTCGACCATCACGTCGCGCTGGTTGCCGATGGTGATCGGCGCTCCCAACTCCTGAAACGGCTTGCCATTGGGCTGATTGACGCCGATCAGCAGAACACCGGCCGGCGTGGGATTCTCGAAGTCATCGATCATCAACGAGGCGGCGGACGAAACGTCCGCACTCAGCAACAAGCCCAGCGCGGCGGTAAAGCTCAGCAACCGCTTCAACATGGCATTTCCCCGCCTGTAACTTCCGCGCAATCGGAAACATCGTCCGTTATTGATTCTACACGGGGGCCCGGCGGCTGTCAAGGAAAAACTCGCGATCGTGTTAACAAACATGGTCGTTTGCGAATCAGCTACTTCCTGGGCCGGAGACTGGGAAGGTTAGGAAGGACGGCACGGATCAACGCGCTGCAATACGTGTTTGGTGGTTCGGCGTGGTTCGCTACAATCTCGCCTCCGCCGCCAGCATGGGGGACCGCAATTCTGGCATTTCACCGCACGCCTATCATGCCTCGACTAACCCCGGCAAAACACGAACTGCAATCCGGCGACATCGCTCGCCATGCGCCGTTCGCGGGCGCTTGGGCGATGTTGGCGATTGCCGTCCTGATGTCGGGCTGTGGCGTCACCCGCCGTTCCGACACAACGCGCACCGCCAGCGAGCAACTGCTGATTTCCAACGCTGTCGACCAGGCGGTCGCCCAATTGGACTTCGGACCGATCGCCGGCAAGAACATCTATTTCGACCCGCAGTATTTGGCCGGCGCGGTCGACGAGAAGTATCTCATCAGTACGCTGCGACAGCACCTGCTCCATCACGGCTGCGTGCTGCAAACCGATCGAATGAAAGCAGAGTACATTGTCGAAGCCCGAGCCGGCGCGATCGGCACCGATCGCCACGACATCACGGTCGGCGTGCCGGCGGTGAACTTGCCAGTCGCGGTCGCGGCGACGGGCGTGCCGCCGGTGATTCCGGAGATTCCCTTCGCCAAGAGCACGGATCAAAAGGGCGTCGCCAAAATCGCGGTCTTCGCCTACGAGCAAGAATCCGGCAAACGCGTCTGGCAATCGGGCGTGGCAATGGTCACGAGCGACGCCAAAGACACCTGGATTCTCGGCATCGGCCCGTTCCAGCGCGGTTCTATCTATGACGGTACGAACTTCGTCGGCGCCGAAGTGCTTACGCCGTTCGCGCGTGGAAAATCCAAGCAGAAGGGCAACGAAAAAGGCCCGAACCGCCAAACGCTGGCAAACGTGACGTCGGAAACCATTTTCCAAGCCCCGCCGCGCCCCACGCCTGAAGGCGCGGCGCCATCAACGGTGATGCAAGCGACGCACACCGCGCCCGCTGCAACAACACCGGCGGCGCCGAACGCACAGCCGCCCGAAACGCCCCCGGCCGCGCTCCCCGCAGCGACAGCCGCCGCGACGCCGTTGCCGGTTCCACCGTCGGACGGACGTCTACCGCCGCCCACGGCGCAGACGGCGCCGCAATCAATTCCGCCAGCACCGCCAGCCGGCACGAGCCCGCCGAAAAACGCGAGTCCGTAAGCGCGCGGCGTTGAATCAGCTAGAGCGCTGCTAAAGCCCAGGGAAGGCCACCGTTGACTTTCGATGATGGAGAAGTCTTCGAGGGCCTTCCCTGGGCTTAAATTCGACGACGACGCTAAGCACCAACTCCTTTACTCCTCCGCACTCCTCTCCCTCCCCCCTCCTCAATTCAGCGTCATCCCGCCGTTAACGCTGATCGTCTGTCCGGTGACGAACCCGGCTTCCTCGCTGGCGAAATACAGCACCGCGTCGGCCACGTCTTGCGGCGTGCCCCAGTGCCGCATCGGGATCAAGTTCAGGTAGGCGTCCTTCATATCTTTCGGGTCCGTCTCGTGGCGTTCGACGGGAATCCAGCCCGGCGCGACGAGGTTCACCGTGATGCCGAACGGCGCCAGTTCCGTCGCCATGCTACGCGTGAAGCCGGCCTGGCCTCCCTTGGCGGAGACATAGGCGCTGAAATTGCCCACACCTCGCGCGAAGACCTCGCTGCCGATGTTGATGACGCGGCCCCATTGTTTCTGCTTCATGTGCGGCAGCACGGCGCTGGTGAGCAAATACGGACTCTTGATGAAGAAATCGATCATCGTTTGGTAGTGCTGCCAGGTGTATTCCTCGATCGGCAGCATCGGCTGATTGGGCGTGGCGTTGACGACCAGGATGTCGATCGGGCCCAGCTCCGCGGCGACCTTTTCGCAGACGCTGTTCACGCCTTCCTCGGTGGACACGTCGCCGTGCGCCAAGACGCCCGCGCCGCCGGCGGCGTGCAATTCCGCCAACGTGGCCTCGGCCTTCGCGGCGTTGTTGAAATAGTTGACGCCGACCTTCGCGCCGGAACGGGCGAGCGTCAGCGCCATGAGTTTGCCAAGGCCCCGGGAACCGCCGGTGACGAGCGCCACATGCCCTGCGAGTGAAAGTGCCATCGATGGATTGCCGCGCGAAGGAAGAAATCGTTGCTCAACGAGCCGCCGATCCTAAAGCGCGCCGCGCAAGCACGCAAGCGGGCGAAGGTTTAGCCTGCCACGCTAGCTCGACCACGCTTAATGCGCCCGCGCAAGGACCTCCACTAGCCCGACGCGCAAGCGAGGGGGAGTTGACGTCGGCTGAGAGTACCGTCCGTACTCATGTTCGACGTCCGCTCCCCCTCGCTTGCGCGTCGGGCTAGTGTGAGCGGGCCAGATAGACACTCATGCCAACTACGGAAAACGAACCAGGGGAGCGAATTCTCGCTCCCCTGGGGGCATGGCGTATCGAGTTGGCTTGCTTCCGACTACTGTCCGCTAGCGTAATCAGCCTGATTGAGAGGCTGGCGAATCGGCGTGGCCATACCGTCCAATGGGCGATAAGCGCGGGCGCCGTTCGGCGTCATCAACTGCGAGTAAACGTTGTATGGAATCCCGTCGTTCAAGAACGAAACGTGACCGTCCACGAACGCGACAACGACGCCACCCGGGTGGTAGCTCGACGGACGCACATCGTGGTAATTCAGGTTCTTGTCGGTCTCCTCGAACGGCGGCTTAATACCGTTCATTTCAAAATCGGTCGCTGGAGCGGGCAACTGCTCGTTATTGGCGGAGTTCAACGGAATCCAGCAGATACCGGTGAACACCTCCGCGGGCACGGTCTGGCGCTGTGGGTCAAATGGATTCGGCGTGCTGCTATTGATGGAGCCCGTGTCGGTCCAGTTGCCATTTTCAACCCGTTCGGCCAACATGATCGTCGTGGCCGACCCATCGTTGGCGCTGATCGCGCTCGTGTTCATCTTCACGAGCTTGCGCGGTTTCTGCGGTTGGCCGTTGGCATTGACCTGCGATGACGGTTGGAAGAACGGGTCATTTTCATGGAACACGCCATTTGCCGGACCGTCTACGGCCGTAACCATCGCGTCATCTTCGCTGGTGAGCCGGAGATCCGGGGCGCCGGCATTCACTGCATAACTCAGCGGAGTGCCGCCTGCCGACTCGCTCGGATTGCTCGGACAGACCATGATCTCCAAGCTCTCCGTCGGAACCGGAGGGTTGCCGAGGTAGATGAAATCGTTTGCGTCTTCAGGAGTCTTCTTTGTGTACGCACGATACAGGTCGTTGCGATCCAACTGCGGCAGAATCATGAACGCCCAACTGCCTTTGATCTGCTTGCCGCTGCTTTGTCCGGTCGTAGCGATCCCGAGGTGTTCGCGAATGCCAGGGAAGCGCTGCTTCCCGCTTTCGAAGTTTTGGATCGCGAGTGTGACGTTCTTCAGGTTGTTAATGCACTGCGCCCGGCGGCCGGCTTCGCGGGCATTTTGCACCGCCGGCAGCAGCATGGCGACCAGCATTCCGATGATGGTGATGACCACCAACAATTCGACCAACGTGAAACCGGTTCGTTGTTTCCGCGCGCTCATTCTCTACCTTCCTTTGTTGACAACTCGGTCCCGCCCCATTTGCCCGAACACCGACCCACCAGAAATTATCGCGACATACTACAAATAATGCTAGTCTTTTGCCGCCGTTTTTCCGGTTTTTGCGGCCTGACCAGCCCCGTGACGAAGCTCCGACAGCCGTGACAGAGCGAACTTGCGACGCCGGCGGACTGTCCAGATTGTCGATTGCAAATGGGTTTGGCCGGCGCAACGGAGTTACCGCCGCGCGCCGGTTAAGCCCAGGGAAGGCCACCGAAGACCGTCGGCGATAGCTGCGCTGCCGAGGGCCTTCCCTGGGCTTGGAGAGCGTCGTCAACGAACTGGACGAAATACTGGAAACGCTTCCACGCCGCGGTTTTTTCACGCCCTTGCCAACGCGCCGGCCGACATTATGATAGAGGACTCCCATGGGGGAGCTTGGGGGCGTAGCTCAATTGGTTAGAGTACCGGACTGTCGATCCGGTGGTTGCGGGTTCGAGCCCCGTCGCCCTCGCTACACGGCCCGGAAGTTCTTGTCATTCAAGAGCTTCCGGGTTTTGTTTTGCGCCAACGCTGTTGACCGCCAAGCCCAGGGAAGGCCACCGACAGCGTAGCTATCGCCCACGATAACGAGGGCCTTCCCTGGGCTTAACTTCGGCGACGACGTAGCGGGACAATCGAGCGGCTTACTCTCGCAAGGTCGCCGCGTGCATGATGCGTTCTTCGGTGGCCTCGGCCCGACTGAATTCGCCGGTGAGGCGGCCCTCACAGAGGACCAGAATTCGGTCGCAGAGGGTGAGCAGTTCCGGCAGCTCGCTGCTGGTGACGATCACGCCCAGCCCGTCGCGGCAGAGTCGGTCGATGAGTTGATACAGCTCGGCCTTGGCGCCGACGTCCACGCCCCGAGTGGGGTCGTCCAGCAGCAGCACCTTGGGTCGGGCCAGAAGCCAGCGGCCGATAATGGCCTTCTGCTGATTGCCGCCGGAGAGGCTGGTAATCGCCGCCCGAATGCCGGCGGTTTTCACGCCGAGCTGCGCGACACTCCCTTCGGCCATCTGCCGTTCCCGCGGGCGGCTAAGAATTCCGGTCGTGGTCGCCTCCGGCAAACTGCACATCGTAATATTGTGCCCGACGTTCATCCGGGCGAACAATCCGAGCCGCTTCCGGTCTTCGGTCACGAGCGCCATGCCGGCCTGTTTGGCGGCGGCCGGCGTGTGGAATTGGACCGCGCGGCCTTCCAGCAAGATGTTCCCCTGAGGGCGATCGGCCGACGCGCCGAACAGGCATTCCAGCAGTTCGGTGCGGCCCGCGCCCATCAGTCCCGCGAAGCCGAGGATCTCGCCGCGCTTCAGGTGGAAACTGATGTTTTTCAACCGCCACGCCCGGGCGTGACCCGGCCACGGCAGCGAGAGGTTTTCCACGCGCAGCACTTCATCGGCGGCGCAGCGCTCGCCGCCCAAGTCGACCGACGCGATTTCCCGGCCGACCATGAGCTGCGTGAGTTCACCGGCGTTGGTGGCGGCGCGGTCGAGCGTTTTTACGAATCGCCCGTCGCGGAGAATCGTGATGCGGTTCGCCAACCGGAACACTTCATCGAGCTTGTGCGAGATATAGACGATGGTGACGCCGCGTTCCCGCAGCTTGCCAATGACGCGGTAAAGTCGCGCGACTTCCGTCTCGGTGAGGGCGCTCGTCGGCTCGTCCATAATCAGCACTTCGGCGTCGAGCGAGAGCGCCTTGGCGATCTCGATCAACTGTTGATCGCCGACGCGCAGCGTACCGACCTTCGCGCGCGGGCTGACGTGACATTCCAACTGCGCGAGCAGCTTGCCGGCGGCGTCCTCCATCTCGCGTTCGTGGAGAAATCCAAGTCGACCGTGCTTTTCGCGCCCGAGGAAGATGTTGGCCGCGGCCGAGAGTTGTTCCACCAGGTTCAATTCCTGGTGAATGATGCCGATACCGGCGGCCTCGGCGTCGCGCGTGCCCTGGAAACGGGCAGCCTGACCGTCGATATGAATCTCGCCGTCGTAGTCGGGGATCACGCCGGAGAGAATCTTCATCAACGTGCTTTTGCCCGCGCCGTTCTCCCCTACGACGGCATGGCACTCGCCAGGCAGCAGATCAAACGAAACGTCGTCGAGCGCGGTGACGCCCGGATAACGTTTCGTGATGTGGCGAATCGAGATGAGCGGCATGGGGGGAGGAGTTTGAAGTTTTCAGTGTTCAGTTTTCAGTGTTTTGGGCTCCCCGCCGATCACTCATCACTTTCCCCTCGTCTCTTCCCAGATTTTTACGGCGCCAAGAATTCCTAGTGCGGCGATGCCCGCTGAAAGCCCGACGTTGCGGCCGCCCATCACGAGCGTGACCGTGCCGATCAGGACGGCGAGCGTGGGGACCGTGATCCAGCCGAGCATGCCGGGGAAGAAGCTTTTTTGGACGAGCTCGCGCATCGAACGCAATTCGTTGAACGTCACGGCCAGGACGACGAGGAAGCCGACGATCAGCCCTTCGTAGTCGTCGGAGCCGGAGCCGACGACCTTGGCGACGGAGTCGATGACCACGCGCAGGAACAACACGCCGAGCATCACGCCGGGAATCAGCCCCACGCCCCCTTGCAGACTGCACCCGCCGACGACGGAGGCCGCGATGGCGTTCAACTCATAGCCGCGTCCTTGCGTGACGGGATCGGCGATGCCCACCTCGGCGGTGTACAGCACGCCAGCGATGGCGGCGGTCATGGCGCCCAGGCAATAGGCGAGCCATTTGAGCCGATCCGTGCGGATGCCGCTCAAGCGCGCGGCCTGCTCGTTGCCGCCCATCGCGTACAAGTGCCGGCCGACCACGGTACGATTCATCAGCAGCCAGGCGAGTGCGCCGAGCACCAGAAAGATCACCAGCGGAATCCACCACGTGCGGCCAAGCTCGATAAACGCCGGATCGTCGACGTTGAGTTTCGTCGATTGATTGCCCAGCGAGCGCGTGATTTCCTGGTTCAAGACCTTCGCCAAACTGCGCAAACCGACCAACGACGCCAATGTCGCCACGAACGGCGGTAGCCCGACGATGGTAATCAGCCACGTATGCAGAGTGCCGATCAAGAAACCGACCGCGAGCGCCGCGCCGATGCCGGCGGCGAACACGCCGAGACTCAAGTCGCCCGTATCGGGGATGCCGCGAACTCCTTCGGGCGCAAGCAGATAAAACGTCTGCGCGCAGATCGATCCGCTGAAGGCGATCACCGACCCGGCCGAAAGATCGATGCCGCCGGAGATGATCACGATCGCCGCGCCGAGCGCGAAGATACCTAAGAGCGACGTTTGTCGCAAAATCTCGTGGGCGTTGTCGACCGGCTTCTGTAGATAGGACGGATTCGCGAACATCGTCACGGCAATCACCGCGATGATCGCCAGGATGAGTCCGAATTCGTTGCGGAATTGTCGCACGGAGCGGAGGAGGTGGAGGGATAAGGAGAAAGGGATTTAACCGCGAAACGCGCGAAATGGCGCGAAAAGTGAAAACGAAGTAGCTCCAGTCAACGCACTACTGCACACTGCATTTTTTCGACAACCTTGATTCGTTGTGTTTGATGACGCTGCCGAAGTGACGCTCCACAGCAATCCCATTTTCGCGTCATTTTCGCGCATTTCGCGGTTAAACGACCTATGACCCGGCCAGGTGTTTCGCGTCGAGCCAGGCTTTGAATTCTTTGAGGGTCAGGAATTCCGTGCCGGCGGAGAACATATCTTTTTTCAGTGGCGAGGATTCGTCCGGTACGACGACTTTGAGTCCGGTGACGATCACGTCGCCGTCCGGGAGCATCGACTTGATCGTGGTTTGATCGTCCTCGATCATGGCCTTCATCAGCTTCGTGGCGTCGAAGCCCATCTGATACGGGTTCTGGACGACCATCGCGTCGATCAGCCCGGCCTCCATGTGTGTGATCGCTTTGGGGGCGGCGTCGAAGACGACGACCGTGGTTTTGTCCTTGACGTTGCGGTCCTTGACCGTTGAGGAGATGGCGTTGGCGTTGTAGGCCCAGATGCCGACGAGCACGTTCAAGTCGGCGTGGCGTTCCAGGGCGTCGCGGACGTTTCTGTCGGCGACCGAAAGATCCATTTCGTCGCCCAGCGTGTCTTCGGCGGCGGCGAACTTCTCGCCGGCCCCTTCGGCGAAACCGGTAATGCGCTCAATTGCGTTGGCGGCGCTTTTGTGGCCGACGAAGCAGACGTACTTGCCCTCGGGACGCAGCCCCTTGGCGGCCTTGCCGAGCTCGCGGCCCCCTTCAATGTTGTCGGTGCCGAGATAGGCGAACCGCGCGTCACGCGAGCGATCACGATCCACATCGGAGTCGACCGTCAGCACTTTGATGCCTTGCGCTTGCAGCTTACGCATCCCCTCGGCGACGGCGACGTTCTTGGCGTCGATGACGGAGATTGCCACGGCGGCGATGTCGGTCTGATTGGCGTATTGCTGCAGCTTGTCGGCCTGGCCTTTGTCGGTGCCGTCGTTCTTGTCGAGCTCGGCTTTCAATCCCGCTTTGGCGAGGTCGAGTTCCTTTTCAGCGTCCTGCATGCCGGCCCGCATCGCGTCCCAGAACGGATCGTCGCCGTTGGTCAGGATGATCACGCGCCGCGTTTCGCCGCTGCCGGAAGTCGACGATTGCGCAGCGCCCCCATCCGTCTTCGAGCCGCCTTGGCCGCAGCCGGAAAGGATCACGCAGCCAGCCACCAGCGCGCCGCAGCCCGCCAACCAATTTCGACGATCAATCATCCGCCTTACCTCCCGCCTGGGGCCGTGGATCGGCCGTGGTTTCAAGAACATGAATCGAGACGAGATCGCTCGCGGACTCCGCCAGCAGAATTCCGCTACAACCGGTCAACCTTGCTTCGTCGCCATTTTCTGAGGATTCACCGCGGAGGCACAGAGTTGGGGACCGAGTGGGAAATGCAACTGCACGGTGGCGGCTGCTCAATCGTTGATCCTTCTACTCCGTATATCCGGGGTGAATCCACGGATGGCGAACCGGCGATTCTAAATCGACGGAGAGACGTGAGCAAGGCTCAACTCCGCTTCGTCGGGGAACCGAAGGAGACCGAGAGCGGCACGCGCTCAGCCGCATTCCGCACGTGCGCCGTTTACTATGTCTCCAGCCGTCGATCGACTCGCCGACTCCGTCGCAGTTCAGCGCCAACAGGCGCCAGCCGCACGTTGCGTCGGACCTTGGCAGTTGTGCCGGTTGGTGGGCGAGGGGGAATTCACCCGCGTTTACAGCGCGCGACTTGCGCAACTCGTCAATGTCGCCCCTGGTCACGCGGTGAAGTTACTCCGCGTCGACAAAGCTGGCGGCCGTTCTTTGCTGGAACGCGAAGCCCGCGCGGCGGCGGCAGCGAGTCACCCCAATCTCGTGGCGGTGTTCGCGGCGCAATTGCAGATCGAGCCGGCGTACTTGGTGATGCCGCTGTTGTCCGGCGCTACGCTGGCGGATCGGCTGGCCCAGGGACAGCAATTCTCGCTGCCCGCGGGGCTGGCCATCCTCCGGCAGATCGCCGGCGCGCTGGCCGCCCTGGCGGCCAAGGGCTATCGGCATGGCGACGTGAAACCTGGCAACATGATGGTTTCCCCGACGGGCCATGCCACGCTGATTGATCTGGGCTTCGCCTGCCAGCGCGACGAGGAGCCAGGCATTGATTCGCGGCAATGGCTGGGCACGCCCCAATATGCCGCTCCGGAGCGATTCAGGTCGCGCGCCGGCGTCGACCCGCAGAGCGACGTCTATAGCTTGGGGATCACCCTGTATCGCCTGTTCGCGGGGCGACTTCCGTTCAACAACGCGACACTCTCCGAACTGGCCTCTCAGCACGTGCATGGGGCGATGCCGGACCTCGGCGCAGAGCGGCCGGACCTGCCGCGGGAATTGATCGCGCTTTCGCGGCGCTTGTTATCGAAGGATCCCCTGCGACGACCCACGCCGGCCGAACTGGTCGAGGAACTGGTTCGCTGGGAAATCGACCGCTTTGTCGATCGGGGCATCGTGCAACGCGGCTAGCCGCGTTCACGCACCACTGCCATCAGCCAGCCGCAGCCCATGCCGAAAAGGAGAATCGCCGCGTACCAGGCGAAGATCAGCACGTAGCCTTCGTCGGTGATGGAAAATGTGTTGGCGACCAGGCGGCGAAAGCTGGCTTGGAGGACGTAGACCACGACCACGGCGAAGCTGGCCAGCCAAACATTGGCGACGATGATCGTCGCGGGAACCGGCCTCAAGCGCGCGATGCCCCCGGCGCCGGCGGTGAGGCAGAGCAGCGTCAGCGTGACGCCCAGCAGCATTCGCGGCAGGCCGCCATAGTCGAAGAAGACCAGCGCGATGCAGGTCGCCGTGAGCGCAATCAACAAATGCCGCAGCGAGAATTGTCTCGCGTACAGAGAAGGTTCCAGCGGCAATCGCGGATAGAGTGGCAAAGTGGACGTTCTCGCGGAATCAATTACCGGGGCTTTTCCAACTCCACTTCAAACGTGAGTTCCTGCTCGCCGCGACGCACCACGACTGGCGCTTTGTCGCCCGCCTGGAATTTGCGCAAGGCGCTATCGAAGTCGTCGAGGTTGCCAATCTTGCTTTCACCCAGCTTGATAATCACATCGCCCGCCAGCAGGCCGGCCTTCTCCGCGGGCCCGCCTTTCGTGACGCCGCTGAGGGCATAGCCGGGCTGAGCTTGCGCGAAATCAGGGACGCTGCCGAAGTAAGGGCGGTCGCCACCGCGGCCCGGCTGGATCGAAAACGTCGGAGCGACGGCGATGTATCCGGGACGAACGTCGAGTGCGGCGATTTCGGCCGCCGAAGCGGCGACCATTTGCGCCACACGCTCCGCGCCAGCGAAGTTGACTTTATCGATGTCGTCGCTGGGCCGATGGTAGTCGTCATGCAGGTCGGTGAAGAAGTGCATCACCGGGATGTTCTGCGGGTAGAACGAGGCGTGGTCGCTGGGTCCGTTGCCGCCGGGCTGTTTGGTGAGCTGGAATTTCGCCGACTCATTGAGCTTGTCGATAATCACGCCGAATTCCGGCGACGTGTCGACGCCCTGGATGATCAACTTGTCGTCGCGCAGGCGGCCGACCATGTCCATGTTGAGCATTGCCACCGTGTTTTCGAGCGGAAACAGCGGTTGCCGCACGTACTGAGCGCTCCCGAACAGGCCGCGCTCCTCGCCGGTGAAGGCGATGAACACGACGCGACGTCCCAATTTCTCCGGCCGCGTTGCGAGCAACCGCGCGACTTCCAACAGCGCCGCCGTGCCCGAGGCGTTGTCGTCCGCGCCGTTATGGATTTCCTGCGAATGCGGCACGAACGAGCCTTCGCCGCCGAAGCCCAGGTGATCGTAATGTGCGCCGATGATGATCGTCTCATCGGCGTGCGGGCCTTCGCCTTCCAGGACGGCGACCACGTTCTTGACCGGCACATTCGTGCGGTGAACCTGGGTTTCGCCTTGCACCTTCCAGCCGTTTAATTCACGGCTGCGCGGTGCGGGGCCGGCGTCCATCTCCGCTTCCAGCGCCGCCAACGTCTTCCCGCAAGCGGCGGTGATAACCGGGTCAAGCGCGCGGCGCGTGCCATGCAATACCGGGATTTCGCGTCCCGGGCCCGGCTGTCCGCCGTGTTGAAAGTGGAGCAACGTATCTCGCTCGGCGGCGGCTTCCTTGGCCAACTCGCTGAGGCGTGTGCTCAGTTTTTCTACCTGGCCGTGAAACTCCTGGACTTGCACCGGCGACGGAGACTCCAGCGCTTGGAAGGCGTCTTCCGCCTTGCGCAAATCATCCACCGCGGTCTGGATGCGATTCATTCCTTCGCGGACATCGTTTCGTAAAGCGAAATCGTCCGTGCAGAAGATCACCGCCGCGGCGCCATGTTCGTAGGCATTCGAGATCTTCCGCGTCAGCGCGGCAAATGGGGAATCGTCCGTGCCGTTGAAAACGCTGTGCGGGTTCGCCTGTTGCGGTTCATGCCGGAGAATAATGACGGCCTTGCCGTTGACGTCGACGCCGGCGTAGTCGTCGTAGTTGTGTTCCTTGGCCGTGATGCCGTACCCGACGAACACCAACGGCAGGTCGAGCTTCGCCGAGCCGCCGAGGGCCAGCGGCGTGAAATCCTGGTCGAATTTCAATTCGATCGGGGCGGCGTTGCTCGCGGTCGTTGGCGGAATCCAGGCCAGCCGTTGCGTTTCACCCAGTTCCGCGCCGGTGACGATCTCGAACGGCTGAAACGGCGTGCCGTCGTAAAGGGACGTGTTCAAGCCGAGTGCGGTGAATTGCTGTGCGATGTAGTCGGCGGCACGGTTAAGCCCTTCGGTGCCGACGCCACGCCCCTCCTGTTCGTCGGACGCCAGAAACGTCACTGAAGCCCGCACGCGGTCTTCTGCGGACGGGGCCGGGGCCTCCGGCGTGGTTTCGGCTTGCGTTACGGAAGCCAAGAGTGCGCAAGCAGAAGCGAAAACGTATACCGAGAAACTAAGTCTACGAACTGACACGCGTTGTCTCCTCCGGCCGCCGTGGCGTCCGGCACGATTGAGGGTGTTGCGCGAACGAATGTTAGTGGATGTATGTCGATTGTTCTGGACCGGACGGGCCGCGTCAACCTGCCGGTTAGGAGGGTGAAATTACCTATTCCCTCGTTTCCCCAGCTGGCGAGGATCGAACCCTTTTGTCCCCCGACTTTCGCCCGTAAAATCGTACAATAGCTGGAACCTTCCATGGATCCGCCGGCGACGGCGCGAACTCATCCTTTGCCGCGCCCCGCGCGAAGTTGCCGCCGTGCCGTCGTTATTCGTGATCCGAGGCGTCGATCAAGGCTCGAAATTCGAGCTGCGCACCCCCTCGGTCACGCTTGGTCGCGAGCCGAACAACCCAATCCAGCTCCACGACACCGAAGTTTCGCGCCGGCACGTCGAACTGCGGTTGGTCGACGGCCGCTACACGCTGGTCGATCTGAATAGCTCCAACGGCACGTACGTCAACGGCCGCCGCGCGGAGCTGCACACGTTGGTCAACGGCGACCAGATTCAACTCGGCGCATCGCTGCTGCTGTATACCGGCGCGCCGGATGAAACGACCGGGGCCGCCGCGCAACAGGTCGATATCGTCGCCAAGGCGGACGCCAAGGATCAGTCGCGAATTCTGCGCTCGATGACCCAGGAAGAGGGGAGCCGCATCTTCGACCTGGCCCTCGACGCGCCGGGCGATCCCTGGGTGGCCCGCGTCCGCGCGAACTTGCAGGTCATGTACCGCACCGCGCTCGCGGTCAGCCGGACGCTCGATATCGATCAACTCCTGGCGCGGATCATGGAGCTGATCTTCGAGTGGGTGGAGCCGGACCGCGGTTGCATCATGCTCTACAACCCGGACATCCACCAGCTCGAACCCAAGGTGCGGCGGACGCGCCCAGGCATCCGTCCGGACGAGCGGATCAGCATCAGCCGGACGATTCTCGACTACGTCATCCAGCACCGCGAAGGGGTGCTCACCAGTGACGCGCAGGACGACTCGCGCTGGGACAACGCGGCCAGCATCATGCAGGCCGGCATCCGCGAGGCGATCTGCGTTCCCATGCAGGGGCGCTACGACATCGTCGGTGTGATCTACATCGATACCTCGCTGGCGCCGCGACAGGTCTTACAGGCCGCTGCGGGCAGTAAGTTTTCGGCCGAGCACCTAAAGCTAATGGTAGCCATTGGGCATCAAGCGGCGTTAGCGGTCGAGGACACGCGCTACTATAGCGCAATGGTCCAGGCGGAGCGTCTGGCCGCCGTCGGACAGACGATCGCCACGTTGTCCCATCACATCAAAAACATCCTGCAAGGCATCGGCGGCGGCAGTTACCTGATCGAGATGGGCCTGTCCGACCACGACGAATCGCTCACCCGCAAGGGCTGGGACATCGTCGAGCGCAACCAGACTCGGATCTCAACGCTGGTGATGGACATGCTGACGTTCAGCAAGGACCGGGAACCGGAGTTGATCGCGGCGGATTTGAACAAGACGATCGGCGAAGTCGTGGAGTTGATGAACGTCCGCGCCGGCGAATTGGGCGTAACGATCGAATACCGCCCGGACCCGCGGATCGAGACGTTGACCTTCGACCCGGAAGGAATTCATCGCGCGACCTTGAACGTGGTGACGAACGCCATCGACGCCTGCGACAAACGCGAAGACGGCGTCGTGATTGTCCGCACGGAGCTGGCGCAGCCCGAGGCGCTGGTGCGGATCATCGTCGAAGACAACGGCGCCGGCATCCCGCCGGAGGAAATGCAAAACATCTTCACGCTGTTCGTTTCGCACAAAGGGGGCCGCGGCACCGGCCTGGGGCTGCCGGTAAGCCAGAAGATTTTGAAGGAACACGGCGGCGCGATTCTCTGCGACAGCACCGTCGGCCAAGGCAGCCGATTCACTCTGGAGTTCCCTTCGAACCTGCCCAAGCCCCCCGGGCCCGGTACGACGATGCCAGCGGTGGGGATGATCGATCCGGACGAACTGGAAGCAAGCGAGCCGGCGGAGCAAATTTAGCACTGCGCGGGGGGAAGCGCGGAGGCGCAGAGACGCGGCGGAGAGAGGGAACTCGAAGAGCGTGTTGGTTTGGTGGGGATTGGATAGACTTGAGAGTGTACAGCGAACGAATCATCGAACTGGGTCGCACGATGAAACCGTTATTGTTGAGCATTGGGCTGGCGTTGCTGATCGCGCCAAGTGCGCGCTCGAATGAACCTGCCGTTGATGGGATCGCCCTCGCCGCGCGGATTCGCGAGTTGGACGCCGATGACTATTTCGTGCGGGAGCAAGCCAGCGCCGCGTTAGTCGAGGCCGGGCCGGTGGCGATTCCATTGCTGGTCGAAGCGGCGCGCGCGCCGGAACTGGAAACCAGCGCGCGGGCGATTTCGGTCCTCGGGCAATTGGCGCTATCCACGGACGTGGCGACGGCCGATGCCGCGGAACAGGCGCTCGACGGCCTCGCGGAATCGGGGGAGCCACGAATCGTGGGCCGCGCGAAGACGGCCTTGCGCGGCCGCATGGAAATGCGGCGCGACGCTGCGCTCGCGCGCTTGGAAGAACTCGGCGCGACGGTCCCGATGCAGGGAGCCGATTTGATCTCGGTGCAAATTTCCGGAGAAACCTGGAAAGGAACGGACGAAGACCTCCAGTTGCTGCGTTGGTTCCCCGAGATGACCGCACTCGTTTGCGACGGCGTGACGTTGGGCGACGAGGCGTTCGCGTTTTTCGGCCCGCGAACGCAGCTGCGCCACTTGAGGCTGTTGAACACGAAACTCACGGACGCCGGCTTTGCTCACGTCAAGCAACTGCCGAATCTGCTTTATCTCCAGGCGGAAAACGTGCCGTTGACGGACGCATCGATGTCCGTCGTCTCGGCTCATCCGCGACTCGAGTTGCTGAACCTCCGCAACAACGCCATCACCGACGCCGGCCTGGCGCACATCGTGGCGCTCAAGGATTTGGAGACGCTCCAACTTGAGGGCCTGGCCATCAGTGACGCAGGACTCAAACCACTCAGCGAATTGACCGGTCTGAAAAGTCTGGAACTCAAGAAACTGCCCGTCACCGGCGCCGGACTGGCTCCATTGGTTGCCTTGAAGAGTTTGGAAACCGTCCGATTGGACGGCCTCGACATTCACGACGACGGGATGCAACTGTTTGCGGGGCTGAACACCTTGATGGGCGTAGAACTCAAGCACTTGCCGATTACCAGCGCCGGGTTGAAGCACGTGGAATCGCTGCCGCGGCTGCGGATGCTTTATGTGAAATACTGCCCGGTGGATGATACCTGTTTGGCCAAACTCGGTGAGAACCCCAACTTAAGCATGCTCAGCTTGTACGGCACCGAAGTGACGATGGCAGCGGCCGACGCCTTCATCGCCGCACACTCGACGGTGCGCGTGGACCATCGCCAGGGTGGTTTCCTGGGCGTGATCGGCACCGAAAGTCCGCTCGGTTGCGAACTGCAAGATGTCCAGCCAGGCATGGCGGCGGCCGAAGCCGGCTTCCACGTGGACGATTTAATCACGCACTACAACGGCGCGCCGGTCGGCAACTTTGAGCAGCTGCGGGCCATGATCCGCACCATGAAAGCCGGCGAAAAGGCGGAGGTTCGCGCACAGCGAAACGGCGAGGAATTTGTGAAGACCGTGACGCTGGGCGAAGAGAATTAAGGCGCTCAGCGACTACTGCTGCGCCAACAACTCCGCCGGCAGCGTCTCGCGGAGGATTTCTCGAATTGCCTGCCGGTCCGCGATCGACAGGCCCTGCAGATCGTCCGTGGCGGGAGAGCCGTCCAGTGTGGCCCAAAGCCGCGCGAAGAACACGCTTTTAAGGGCGGCCGGCATTTCCATGACGCCGCGCGAGTAGATCAAATAGCTGCACGGATACTTGAAAAGCCGTCGTTCGAGGTCTAGCTCACGAAGCGAGCGGCCTTGTGCGTCGCGCGGACCGCGTTGGCTGAATTCCTGGGCGAACCCACTCGTGCCTTCGATCTTGTCGCCGAGCGCGGCTTCACCATCGAGGAGTATTACCTTGAGCAAGGCCTCCGCCGCGTTGTTGATGCGACGTTGCGTGCTTTCGGACTGGAAATCGGCCGGGCGATCGAGCGCCTGGTTCATCGCGTCTGCGTCGCGGAGCGCGTAGCGCGTTTGGTAGACGGCTTGAGCGAGTTGATTCTGCACCGTCGTCTGATGTTCGAGCACCATCAGCGCCACGATATCACTATGCGGCGTTAAATAGCGGCTCGTATCGATGCGATCGTCCAGCGACGTGATGTTCGCGCCCGGTTCGCGATTCAACTCTTCGACCTTCACGACCTCGGAAAACCACTGATTGCCAAGATGCCGAAGTTGCCCGTGCCGGCCAGTGACGTACCAGCCGCCCCAGCGTTCCTTAAGAGGGCTGCGGTGGTCGGTCAGAAATGAGCCGTTCCGCAGGATGGGATGACCCGAAATGTCCGAGTACACGCTCCGCACGATATGTCCCGGCGCGCCGTGCGTGAGCGAAGAAGCGTGACACTGCGTGCATTCGTGATTCTGCCGCAAGAACTCCGGCTTGTCGAACCCGGCTTGATCGACGGTGTAGAAGATCGGCCCCAGTTGTGGATCATAGGCGGTCACTTCCAGCAGTTGACTGCCTTGAACCCAGCCGACATACACGTCGTCGGAGAAATAGAGAGCCCGCGGCGTCTTCGGCGAAATCCGCTCGCTTTGAAAGCTGGTCTTGGTGAACACCAAGACCTGCGAGGAGACGGGAATCTCCCAGGCTTCCAGCAGTGCCTTCAATATGCCCTGTCGGCCTTCACGTTTCAGCGAGGCACCGTCCCGCGACAGTCGCTCGATCAACTGCGAAACAGGCTGGTCTGTCGGCGCGGTCGCATAGTTGATCGGCGCGCCTTCAAAATCGTATTGCGCGCGGGCTGCGCGCGTTCCAATCAGGGCGACCAGGATTGCCGCGGCAACGCGCCAGCGAATCAGCGATGAGGCGTACATTGAAAACTTGGGGGAGTTGGAAGTTTTCAGTGCTCAGTTTTCAGTGGGATTGGGCCCGGCCGAAAGCTCCCACGTCAAACAACTGCTTACACCGACACGGCGATGCGGTCCGCACCGTTCCCCGCGTGCGACGATGGCTGGGATGCCTGGTAGTGGCGGTTGATCAAATCGTTTTGCACCCACAGCAACTTGCTGAAGGCGCGGATCGTGCGCGTTTCGTCTTCGCGGCTGAGGCCGAGGCTGAAGATCGTTGCGTTCAGCGCATCCGCCACGAAACCCAAGAGAGCGTTCATCTGCACGAGCGGCACGTTGATCGCCTGGCTCCCTTGGCCGGGCGTGTGCATCTTGCCGACCAGGTCGAGGTAACCGACCATGGCGTCGTCATAGGCGCCGGTGACCAATTTAACCAGGTAGCGCTGCAAGTGGGCCTTGCGGAACTGAATCTGCTCGTGGTCCATCGTCAGGGCTTCGACGCTCTCGGGGACGCCTCCTTCAAAGCCGGACTGACGCGGGACGAAGTGCCGCCAGGTGGCGTCGTAAGTTGCGAGTTTGTCGTAGACAGCGTCGACAAGCGACGCGACGACCGGCGCCAGGTGCGCGGCCGAGGCGTGGATCGCCTTGATATCGGCGCCGTTCAAGCCCATGAATTCGGTGACGTACGCGAAACGATAAGCGAGATCGGATTCCAGCCGAGGTTCGTCGATATGCCGCATGGTCGTCGTCCCTTTTGTTGGTCGCCCGCCGCAAAACGGCCGTTGCATCCAGTTCGAGTCCGTCCCACGACTTCGAGATCGTGGTATATTGGTAACGCGAGCAATGGTAGGTTATGCAAATACTGGATGTCAAGGTCCGGATATCTAAAAAGTGATCTCCCAAACCGTTGAGTACGCCCTCAGGGCATCCGTATTACTGGCCGACGATTCGGCCGGCGCTCGCACCGTGGACGAAATCGCCGAGGTCACGCGAGTCCCCAAGGCCTACCTATCCAAGGTGATGCAAAGTCTGCAGCGAGCAGGACTTGTGACTTCCCAGCGAGGGCTCCACGGTGGCTTTCGGCTGGCGAAACGGCCGGAGGAAATCTCCATCCTGGAAGTGGTCAACGCTGTCGAGAAGCTGCAGCGCATCCGGACCTGCCCGCTGGGCCTGGCATCCCATGGCGTGCGGCTTTGTCCGCTGCACAAGCGGCTCGACGACGCCATGGCAATGGTGGAACGGGCGTTCGAGTCCTCGACCCTGGCCGAGGTCATCGCCGATCCCTCGGAAAGCGTGCCGTTGTGCGACTTTCCACGTAAAGCCCCGGCCGCCGACGAAAGCGCGATCAAAAACTAACGCAGGCGGCGGAGCTATGCTTGTTGATGGATTCGTAGTCCATCGAGGAAAGCATCGTGTCCGGCCTAACGCTCGCCCCGCCCTTCGAAGTCGTGCGCGATTTTCACGCGCAGACGGATGTCCTGCGCCGGCGGCGTTACGGCGTGATTGAAATGCGCGGCGGCCGCTTGCACCAGATCGTGCTGCGGCCGTTGCCGAAACTGGTTTCGTGGCCGGACCTGACCGTGCTGGGCGCGTGGCAACATCGGCATCGAGCGGGCGATCGCTGCTGGCTGTACTACAATCAGCCGCGCGGGATGAGCAACTTCGTTGCGCTCAAGTATGCCGTTAGTTATCGCGACGCGACGCTGGCCACGGTTCACGGCGCGCTGCAGGTGCTGTACGCCATTGCGAAATTGAAAGGCATCGACGCAATCGTTTCCGACGCGGCCAACCTCCGCATCAGCGATCGCCTCGCCGCTCGCTGGGGCTGGGAGCCTCATTGCCCCGCACGCTGGCGCCGCAATTTCATCAAGCGCTTTTACGGGACGTATCCGGAGACGCGCTGGGATTCGTTTCTGTAGCCGAGGTCTGTGACCTCGGGGAGAAGGCGTCGTCTACCCTTCGACGTGGGATCTGTATTCGATGTCCTCTCCACCGAGGTCACAGACCTCGGCTACAGAAGTCGGGTGCGTTTAAACTTGCTTGTAACGCTGCCAGACTTGCAGACCGTCGGGGCAGAACGGGCGCGTGTCGATCAGTTTCGCCAGCATGTCGGACGCTACGAATTCGCCTTGCACGACTTCTTCCGGCTGCAAGCGAAACGGACCGTCATGTTCGCCGCGATAGACTCGCGCTTGCACGATGGTGCGTTCGTCCGCGAAGTTAAACGGAAACAAGTACGTCAGCGGCGTCGCGACACCCAATTCCTCTTGGCATTCGCGCGCGGCGCCTTCGTCGAAGGTTTCTCCGGAGGACAATACGCCGCCGGCCGCGAGGTCCCAGTAACTGGGATAGATATCTTTCGTCGCCGTGCGCTGATGCACGAAGATTTCGCCGCGCGTGCTGAACATCAGGATGTAGACGCAGCGATGCGGCAGCCGCTCGCGGCGCATTACCGAACGCGGTTCGACGCGAATCGTTTCCCCGGCGTCGTTGATGATGTCGACCAGTTCTTCGGGCACGCGGTTTACTTCAATTCCCGGACGCGGTTTTCGAGGGCCTTCATCAGGATCGGCGCGATTTCCGAACCGCAACTGTTGATTTCGCCGTATTGCGATTTATCGCGGCCGTACGCGAACGGCGGGATGTGATCCCATTGCCGGCGCGGGATGATGTAGCCGATCTCGTCGTTGGCGAGGCCGATCAGCATCTTCTTTTCGCCAGGCAAGGTTTGCATTACATGCGGTTCCAACGCCGCATCGGGGTAGTCGGCGCCGGGATCGACAGGATCCTGATACTGACCATAAACCAACTCGGGATAGATCTCCCCGGGGATACAAGCCACGTGAACTTCACCCAATCGCAGGCAGGCGATTTCGGTTTCGATCGCGAGCTTGTCGGCGGGCGTATCGTCAGCGGCCAGGTCGCCGACCGTTTCGAAATCACCGGTCCAGACACGTCCGGCTCGCGGCAATACGCCGATCTTGCGGGCCATCTGATAGCCGGGGTTTTCCAGCGGCGCGGTGATCGTCTTCGCGGCGACGGCGAAGGGCGTTAGTTCTGTCAACGTCGCGCTATCAATCGCTTGTGCGGCGATCTTGGCGAATTGGCGACCGTAGTATTCGGCGAACTCGAAGTTCTCGTCGTGCATCGGTTTGCCGTCGGGGCCCGGAATTTCCGGCGGGTTGCTCATCAACCCTCCGACCGTGCCGGTGAAATAGGCGACCTGGCAATGATACTTTTCCTTGAGCGCCGCGACCGTGGCGTGCGGAAAGTCGGCGGTGATTTGCGTGTTGTCGCTGCCGAGCGATTCCGGATGATTGTTGATCTGCACCAGAATGCCAAACGGTTCTTGTGTGCCAGGTTTGTTGAAGCGGAGCACTCGAACGATGTCGTCGTAGACGACCGGTTGCCGCGAATCGCGCAACAGGGAATGATCCTTGGCCGTGCCGAAGTAGGCGTCGGCGGGCGCCAAGTTCTTTGCGGCATCTTCTACGGCCGCCGCACAGGTCGCGACGACCTGCGAAAGATATTTTTGATCGACGCCGCTCGTCACCGGCGACGGTCCCCAAATGCCGATCACGTCCGGACCTTCGTGATTATGCGTGCTGGAAACCATCACGTAGGCGAAGTCCTTCAACTCCGCCCGAATCCGCCGCACCTCGGGAAGTTGCAGGCCCACCAAGTCGACGCACACGAGCGCGATCTTGCGTTCCCCGTCGTCGAGCACGACCGCGCGAGCAAACAGAGGATCGTGAACCGCCGTCGCCACGCGGTTCTGCCCATACCCGGCGATGTAGACCGGCTTGGAAATGTCCGGCGTGATCTCGCGCTCAGCGAAACCGACTTGGAGCTCGGCGCGAAGCGGCGTATTGCAGAACAACAAACCAACGAAGGCCAGAGGGGCAATCAACATTCGGGAATTCATGGGCGGCGCCGACCGTATGAGTGGTGTGGATTCCGTCGTCACGGAAAGGATACGTCGCGCCAACGCGCGATGATCCCGAGATTATAACGTGACGCCAGGGAATTGCCGGACAGCAGATTCCGTGTGGTTTCACTCTGATGGGCGCCACTGGCGGCTTGTTCGCCAGTGAATAGACGTGGCTAGCACTAGCGGACAAGCCGCCAGTAGCACGGAATGCCGAGGCTCGGACAAAGCCTAATAATCGCGCCTTGTCACATGCCAGCACCCGAGGGCCAGCATCAAGATGATGAAAATTCCGTTGTCGCGGACCGGGGTCCATTTGCTGTAATCGCTGGGGGCGTTGAGATCGGTGTCCCGCTCCACGCCCGTGCCGGGCGTTTTGTCCAGTTCGCTGACCAGCGACAGCGTGAGTTGATCCAACTCGCGCGGCTTGGGGACGATCCGGTAGAGCGGATAGACCAGAAAATCATAGCCAAAACGCAGCCATTCGCGGCGGGGCTGGTAACGGGCCTCGCGTTGCAACGCCGGCACAGAGTAGGTCGAGACTCGATCCGTGCGGTCGGTGACCAGCAACTCTCCCGCGTCGCTGAACGCCAGCGCGGTGATGTCGCCCTGACCGCTCACGGCAGCCGAGAAGAGTCGATGTTGTTTCGCATCATACAGCCAGGCGCGCTTGTCGCGGGTGAGGAGCGCGAACCACTTGCCGTCCGGCGAGGCGAACAAGGTGTTCGGATCGGACGCGGTGGGGATCGTGATCGGATCGCGCTGCTTGCCGTCGCTGGCATTGAAAGCGAGGAACCGACCGTCCTCGAGCGCGGCGACAACACTCTCGCCGCCGGCCGCGAGGGGACCGAGTTCGTCCAATTCCAGCTCCGTGGTTTCGCGGACTTTGTATTTGCCATCTTCACCGCGTTGGCAAAGATACAGTCCCGCTTCGGTCAATACGGCGAGCTCGCCGGTCTTGTTGTTTAACGCAGCTTCGAAACGCCCCTCGATCGGGACTTCCGGAGCAACGTTTTCGAGTTGCTTGCCGCCGCCGCGATTGAAGAACGGCACGTCAAAGCCAGCGATTTTCGGCGCTTCTTGTTGTGCTTCGACCTCGCCGTTCCAGCGCAGCATGGCGCGATCCGTCAAGAGCAGGAACTTGCCGTCCGGTTCGCGCAAGAACGCCCGCGTCCCCTGCGCTTCTGCTGGCAGTTTGAGCGCCTGCTTGCGCTCGAAGTTGTCCGCCTCGGCGCCGACCCAGATGGTGGCCGCGCTGGCAAACTGCTGCATCTCGCGGATGTTGCGTTCCACGGCGACGATTCGCTTGTTCGGCGCGTCGTAGATCGGCCCGGCGTACGGCGTCGGACGTCGAATGCCAAAACCAACGGTTTCTTCCTTTTCCGGAGCAAAGACTTCTTGCCAGGAATTCGTGGCGGCATCCCAGCGCCGCACCTGGCCCATCTCGGCGACGCTCATCGGCGTCTCGCCGGCGGTAAAGACCTTGATGATCCGCGACGGCACGACGACGTACGTGTCCGCAAAGCCGTTGAAGATCGTCAGCATCCAGCCAAACGCCCAGAGCATCACGGCGATCACCACCGAGACGATTGGGTTGCGCCAATACGCCCCGGCCAGGCACGAGACGGAATAGTAGACGGCGAAGATAAACACGAAGATCGGGATCGTCGCCAGCAGGTGGATGTTCCATAGCCCGAAGCGCATTCCGGCCAGCAGCCAGATGCCGCCGATCAAATATGCGGCCATGATCACGACGAACGAGCAGCCGCCGAGAAACTTGGTCAGATAGACGCCCGAGCGCACCACCGGTTTGCTAAACAACAAATCGACGGCGCCGGCTTCGAAGGCCTGAGGCATAATCGTAGAAGTGACGAACAAGCCCGCCAACACGCCCCCCACGCCGACGCCGAGTTTCAGCAGCCCGAAGATCAAATTGCCAATGATGTCGTGCCATTCGGAGCGTTTCGACTCGCCAAAGAGTTCCATCTTCAGCCCGAAGTAACCGAGACTTTCTTTGCGTTGATTCAACAGCGCCAACTGATTGGGAAACGCCGCCTCGAGTGCGAGCCGATGGAAGCGCTCGCGATCCGTGGAGCTGAGACTCGCGACGCCCTCCTCCTGCAACCCGCGAGCCTCTTTGCGCAAGCGCACCTTTTTCCACGCGTCCGGCTCGAAGAAATCGGGGCTGGCGATCGAAGCGTTCAACTTTGTCGTCAGCCATTCGGCATCGGCGCTGGCAGGCGTAGTCGTCGTGATTCCGTGGCTTTCCGCATCTGGATCGTCGCTGCCTGCCGCGTTCGTGGGCGCTTTTTTCGCGACGATGTTTTCTAACCGCTGCCGGGAATCCGCGCCCCACTGTTTGACCAGACTCTTGCCGACCGTCGGACCGGTGGCGTCCAGATCTTTCAGGATTTCTCGCGCCACGCGCGGCGGGTCGAAGACTTCCTGCGGGGCGAACTCCGAGCCGCGCAGACCGTAGGGCCCGAACGGCGCCATGCACAGCAACAGGATCGTGATTACGATCAAAATCATCCACAGCACGCGCGACGCGAGCGCCTCGTGGAACGAATCGCGCAGGATCGTCAGGTACGGTCTCATGCGGCTGGCCGGGCCCTTTGAATGATCTTGAGAAACGCTTGTTCCAATGTCTGGTGCCGCCGCTCAACGCCGAGCACGCTCAGCCCGCCCTGACGCGCCTGATCGATCAGTCGATCGACATCCGCCTGTGCGGGATTGACGAGCGTGATCAGGAATTGCCCGTTCTCTTGAATGGCCACGGGCTGTGCGGGAGCGTTGCCGAACGCCGCGGAAAGCTGCGCATCGCTGCCGGCGAACGTGAACTGCACGTCGTTGACGGCTTCGATCGTCAGGGCGTCGACTTCTCCGACTTGCAGCAATTCGCCGCGGTCGAGAATCGCCACGCGATCGCAGACTAACTCGACTTCCTGCAACAAGTGGCTGTTCAGGAACATCGTCTTGCCCTGATCCTTGAGCCGCTGCAGAAGCGCCCGCATTTCGGAGCGACCGACCGGGTCGACGCCGTCGGTCGGCTCGTCCAAGACCAACAACTCCGGCTCATGGAGCATGGCTTGCGCCAGGCCGAGTCGTTGCTGCATGCCTTTGGAGAACTGCGACACCGAAACATCGCCCCAGCCGCGCAGCCCCACGGTTTCCAGCAGCGCCTCGCGCCGCGCGCGGACTTCGCTGGGCGAAAGGCCGCTCAACCCGCCGTAGTAGGTCAACGCCGAATTCGCGGTGTGATGCCGGGGAATGCGATGATGTTCCGGCAGGTAGCCGACGCGCCGGCGCCCGCGGAGATCGCCGGCCGGAAAGTCGAGCAGCCGAGCCTCGCCCGCGCTGCGACTGATAATCCCGAGCAAAACTTTGATCAGCGTCGTCTTACCGGCGCCGTTCGGGCCGAGTAGCCCAAAGATTTCGCCGCGCGGCACGTCCAGCGTAACCCCGCGCAAGGCGTGGATCTGCCGGCCGCGCCAGCGGCTGCCATACGTCTTCCGTAAATCGCGCACCTCGATCGCGGCGACCATGCAATTCCCCGCCCTGGTTGGAAAGCCACCACCCGACGGACTATTCGTCGGCCACATCATAGTTCTTGTGCGGGGTGGGGGGAACTGCCCGCGAAAGACGCGAGCAGAAGAGCACTTGAAGCAGTGCGGTGAACGCAGCCCCGCAGGGGCGACAGACAATAGCCAGGGGTGCCAACCCCTGGAAAACGAACGAAGGAAATAAATTGAGCCCCAACGGGGCGAAACACTGTTGATATCGCCTTCGCTCAACGCGTGTCGCCCCGATGGGGCTCAATGCAAATTTGCGTGTCCCCAGCACCAGCGGTTTGCACCGCTGGCAATTATCTATCGCCCCGTTGGGGCTGGGAAACTTGGTCAACCTTCCCTTCTCTACCAGTCCCCTTTTCGCGTCCTTTCGCGTGTTTCGCGGGCAATCACTCCTAATCAAACGAACTCGGCTGCGCCTCAAAGTCATCCAGATCGGATTCTTCATAGCCAAAATGGTGCGCCAACTCGTGCAGCACCGTCCGGCGGATTTCGTAGCGAACCTCTTCGACCGATCGGCAGCGGGATTCGATCGCCCGCTGAAACAGCAGGATGCGGTTCGGCATCGCCATTCCGTATTCCTGTTTGGTGACGTAATGCCCTTCGAAGAGGCCCATCAGGCCGATATGCCGGGGCCCCAGCTTCATCTGGCGCTGCAGCCTCGGGTCCGGGTAGCGTTCCACCTCGATCACCACATTCTCCAGCCACGCCAAAAACTGGGCCGGCAGCGACCGGACGACCTCGTCGACGGCCTGGCAGAATTCGTCTTCGCTCAATCGGACCGCCATAGGGCCTCTGGTTTGCCTCGCGGTGCGGAATTACACTACCCGGGAGAATTGTACGCCGCACGTGCGTTCCCGCCTTGTTGCCCATTTCGCCGTCCCTCCACGGAGAATCGCCCCATGAACTTTTCGCGACGCCTGTTTCTCGTGCTCGCTGCCGGTTTGGCTGCCGGGCTTTCGACCTCGGAGGCCGTCGCCGCCGACGCGCCGGTACGCGGGGTACGAATTCTGATGCTCACCCAAAGCGTCGGTTTCAAGCACGGTTCGGTCACGCGACCGGACGGGGCGCTCTCTCCGGCCGAGCAGGCGATCACCGACTTAGGGATTTCCAGCAACCTGTTCCGGGTCGATTGCACTCAGGACGCGGCGAAGGATTTCACCAAGGAAAACTTGCAAAACTACGACATCGTGTTTTTCTACACGACCGGCGCCCTGCCAATCGACGACGAAACGCGCAATTACTTTTTCAATGACTGGTTGAAGCAGAAGGGGCATGGGTTCATCGGCGCGCATTCGGCCACCGACACTTACCACGACTATCAACCGTATTGGGACATGATCGGCGGCACGTTCGACGGACACCCCTGGGGATCGGACCAAACCGTCACCGTCACGGTTCACGACAAGGAGCACCCGCTCAGCAAGCCATGGGGCGACGAGTTCACGCTCAAAGACGAAATCTACAAATTCAAGAACTGGCAGCCCGAAAAGGTCCGCGTGTTGATGAGCCTCAACATGGCCAAGACCGACTTGAAGGAGCCGTACCACGTGCCGATCGCCTGGGTCAAGGAATACGGCGACGGCAAGGTCTTCCACATGAGCCTGGGGCATCGTGAAGACGTCTGGACCAACCCCATGTATATGGAATCGATGCTCGGCGGCATCAAATGGATCCTCAACAAGGAACCCGGCGACGCCACGCCGAACCCGGAACTGTCGGCCGCACAAGAAGCGAAAGCCAAGGCGGACACGGAAGCGGCGAAGAAGTAGCCCTGGGCTAAGTATTGCCACAGAAAAAACTACAGCAGCCCGACGCGCAAGCGAGGCGGCATGGTCGTTGATCTAAGTGCACGCGCAGAAGTAATTATGCGATGGGCGCCACCGGCGGCTTGTCGGCCAGTGCGGTTTTGGTCTCGGTAGCAAGCCTGTACGCCCTTTGCGCCGACTGCGCGGCGATCGACGGTGTTTACATCATGGGGCCGATGCAGCAGATCCATATCGACAGCGACCCCGTGAATTGCTCGGACGGCATGCTCCTAGCCACGATCTGCGCCGACTCGGACGAACCCGGCTGCAGCGGGGTTGATCGGGCTGCAGTTCTATCAGGCGGGCGGTGCGTTCCGCCTCTTGGTGAATTTGCAAAGTGGCGGCGCCCCCTGCGGGCAAGGCGGCGGCCAGCCTTCGATCGAATGGGAAAGGGACTTCGCGCCAAGAGCGCCCAACTGCCACTTCCTGGACGAGTTCGGCCAGCTCCCCGTACGCAACCCTCTTCGTAACAATGCGCGCGAGAGCGCAAGTCGTAAATCGTTGCCTAGCAATAGGATGCTGATTTCGAGTCCGTTTCGGTCCCCTCCCAGCGAATGCAACCGTCTACGAACCTAGACGGGTTCAGTTAACAGAGGAGAGAGCGCGGGCCGTTAACTAGAGAGCGCCTTTTCCTGCCGTTGGGAAAAAGTACGGGCCAGTTAACAGATGCGCGAGCGCGCGATGTTGCTTTGGGCAATCAGCGAAACCTACAGCTCCAAGCTGCGGATGCGGGCTGTCGTGCGACATGCATTCTGGGCGTGCTTCTCGCGCTAGACAGCGGCGCGGCGCCGACGATGGGAGACGGCCACGACGGCCACCATTCCGGCGATTGCCAGGACAGCGGTCGACGGTTCTGGCACGGCGGTCAATTCGAAATCATCAATCACAAAGGCCTGACCTCCACCAAGTGGATTGGACAGCGCGTCGATCATAGAGGCGCGGGCGCGGACGGTGGCAGTGCCGTCCGGCGCGATCGCCGAGACCGAAAACTCTTTGTAGTCGAATGCAAGGCCGTTATCGGTGAACAATCCAGCAGCCACCAAATCGAGCTCGGCGGCGCTGATTTTTGTCCCGCCCGCATTCAAGAAATCGAGGGCGAATTTCCCACCTCCGAGGAAATTGGGCTCCGCGCCGGCCCAACCGGTCAGCGTGTATGTTACGCCCGGCGTGGCGGCGTGATCCTGATACAAGTGCCCCGTAGCTGTTCCGTCGGAGGTGTTTCCGGAAAACGGTTTGAAAAACACGGCACAGTCGAGGCCGCCACATCCATTTGGCGAAGCGGCGCCGCTGCCATCAGTAGTCAATGGTGTCGGAGCCGGTCCGGCCCACGGCTCCGACGACATTTCGTCCTCGTAGGGTCCCGAAATGGACCGCGACCCTTCATTTACCCAACTGGCAGGCTTTGGCAGGAAGAAAGCGGGAACGATTTCCACTGGCTGAGTGATGTCGAGATTGCCGTTCGTCAACAAATTCTGCGCTGAGACAGGCGACGGGGCAAACGCTAGTGCGATCACGATCGCGAGGACGGCTGATTGCTTCTTCATGGGATGTTTCCTCAATGTGTGCGCTGGACCTAGCGCTTCGGGTCCGTGCCCATCTCAAAGGCAATACGGCGAGGATGCACGGAGTTCAGGTAAGGAACTATTGAATTGAATAGCCGGCCGCATGCCTGTCAAGAACTTTTTAAAGAAAAATAAGAGTAAACCAAGGCTCGCCAAACGTTTTTTCGGATTACAGACTTCCAAATCACGCGAATCTCTCTTTGGTTTTTGGGTTCAAGTATTCTGGCAGCTTATCGCGTACGCGCGGGCACGGCACCTGGGACGAGTTCGTCAAGATTCACGCCGCCACGCTGTGGCAATGCGACTTCGTCTCGAAACGGATTGTGACGCCGAAGGGGCTCCGGGACGCCTTTCTGCTGGTTTTCCTGCACGTCGAGACACGGCGAGTGCTCATTTCGCCGGCCACGCAGCATCCGAACGAAGCTTGGGTGAACGAGCAAGCCGCGGCGTTCCTGAAGCACGTCAAGAAGAGCAAGCTGGGGGCTGACGTGATCATGCACGATCGCGACACTAAATTTGCCAGGTCGTTTGACACGACGCTTGAGGACGCCGGCTTGCGAGTCCAGTGGACCGCATACCGCTCGCCCAACACCTGCGCCTTCGTTGAGCGGTTCATCCAAACGCTCGGGCAAGAATGCCTGGACCATTTTGTCGTGCTTGGCGAGCGGCATCTGAACTACCTCGTTCGAGAATTCTTGGAGCATTACAAACTCGAACGTCCGCATCAGGCATTGGAAAACCAGACCGTGGTGAAGAAGGGGTATCGTCGGAAGACGACCGACGGAGCGTCCACGTTACCAATTACCGAGGTCGCCTGAAAAACGCGGCTGGGTGGACTGCTGAAGCACTACTATCGGAAAGTCGCGTATTCACAGTTACATTCGACGAATGGCACGTAGTTCTTCCGTAAGTCTCTAGCGGGAATTGACCTTGGTGAAATGGGCCTCGCTTGCGTAGATGGTGTTTGAAAAGGCACTCATCACGGCAAGGAGGCCCAAAGATGCGGTATTTTAACCAGGGGGGATTTCAACAACAGCTCAGTTTTCTGCGTCGGCAATTCCTCCAGGATGTAGGCTTACCGTTCGGCGACGTGCTTTCGGAAGAATTGATCGCGAGCGCATTGAATACGGTCAACGTGATTTGGTTGGATCGGATCTTTACGCCGCTCGTCACGTTGTGGGTCTTCCTGGGACAAGTACTGAGCGCCGACAATTCGTGTCGCAGAGCTGTCGCCCGCTTGATTGCGCACCGTGTGTCTCAGGGGCGGCGTCCATGCTCGGCCAAAACGGGCGCCTACTGCCAGGCCCGAAAGCGGCTGCCAGAGGAGTTTTTCTCGAACGTGGCTCGTCAAACGGCGTCCGCTTTGGAATCCCAATGCGACCCCAAATGGAGGTGGAAAGAACGCCGCGTTTTCATTTTTGACAGAGCAGCCGTTTCGAAGCCGATCACGCCCCGGCCCAAGCGGCGTAAAAAAACAGCCCCCGCCGCTGTCCGAAAGTCCTGGGGTGTCGCAGTCCACTAAG
>JAWXBP010000242.1 GCA_034440135.1 Planctomycetia bacterium | reverse complement strand
TCCGGCCTACCGCAAATCACCCCCAACCTCCGCCGCTTCGCATGCCAACCCCGAAAACTCTTACGCTTCCTAGGCATCATGAAAAACTGATTCGCCCTGTTCAAACTCCCCCGTAACTTGTTCCTCCGCCAAACCCCTGTTAAAATCGCCCCTTCTTCAAATTTCGCCCAGACGCGCAACATTCGCGGGGGATTGCACTTGAGTACTGGCAAGCAGCACAAGATCGCGGTCATCGGCGGAGATGGCACCGGCCCGGAAGTGGCTCGCGAGGGGCTGAAGGTCCTGGAGGCCGTCTCCAAGCTGGAGGGCTTCCGTTACTCGCTGGACCACCTCAACTACGGCGGCGATCACTACCTCAAGACCGGCGAAATCCTCCCCCCGGGCGCCGTCGACAAGTTGCGCGGCTACGACGCCATTTTCCTGGGCGCGATCGGACATCCCGATGTGAAGCCGGGCGTGCTGGAAAAGGGCCTGCTGCTGGAGCTGCGGTTCCAGCTCGATCAATATATCAACCTCCGCCCGGTGAAGCTGTTCCCGGGCGTCGAGACCCCGCTCAAGGACAAGGGCCCGGCCGACATCGATTTCGTAGTCGTCCGCGAGAACACCGAAGACCTGTACTGCGGCGTCGGCGGGTTCCTGAAGAAGGGGACGCCGGACGAAGTGGCCATGCAGTCGGCCGTCTACACCCGCAAGGGCTGCGAGCGCTGCATCCGTTGGGCCTTCGATTTCACGCGCAAGCGCAACAACCCGAAGAAGATGCTCACGCTGGTCGCCAAAACCAATGTGCTCACGTACGGGCACGACCTCTGGTGGCGGACCTTCCAAGAAGTCGCGAAGGAATATCCGGATATCAAGCCGGACTACAACCACGTCGACGCTTGTTGCATGTGGATGGTGAAGAACCCCGAATATTACGACGTGATCGTCACCACGAACATGTTCGGCGACATCATCACCGACTTGGCCGGCATCCTGCAGGGCGGCATGGGCGTGGCCGCCGGCGGGAACATCAATCCCGATCCGGGCGGCGTGAGCATGTTCGAGCCGATGGGCGGCAGCGCGCCCAAGTACACGGGTCAAAACGTGATCAACCCGATCGCGGCGATCAACGCGATGAGCATGCTGCTCGATCAGATCGGCGAAACCAAGGCCGCCGCGCGCGTCATGCAGGCGATCCAGCACGTGACCGGCAAAAAAATGAAAAGCCAAGCCGCCGGCAAAATGGGCTTCGGTACGAGCGAAGTCGGCGATCTGATCTGCGCGGCGCTTTAGGGAACGAAGTAGAAGCCGTTGCACTCGCAGCCCCAAAGGGGCGTCAGATAATAGCCAGCGGTGCAAACCGCTGGTATGGCGAGCACACAAAAGAAACAGCCCCACCGGGGCGGCACATCGTTTTCGACGTGTGCCGCCCCGGTGCGGCTAATGCATTAAACAGACGTCTTCCCCAGAGGCTCGCGCCCCCGGGGCTGTTATCTGACGCCCCTTTGGGGCTCAATCACGACGCCTACTCTTCGTCCTCGTCTTCGCCTTCGTAGTCCGCCATCAGGACGTCGATGTCGGACTTGAGGTCGTCCATGTAATCGCGCCATTCGCGGGTGAGTTTGTCGCGATCGATCTTAATGACTTCGTCGAAGGTCTTGTTCAACGATTCCGGCGAGAACACGACGTCGGAGGGCATTTTGCCGAGCTTATCGTAGAAGGCCAGCATCTCGGTCGTGTGCTGTTCCAGCATGAAGTGCGTCAGCGCCCAGGCCTGGCCGTAAGCGTGCAATTTGCCGGCGTGGTTGGTGGTCAGGTCGAAGATCTGGTCGGTGACGATCCATTCCAAGCTGGAATACTCTTTCTGGTTTTCGACGAGTCCGCGATACCATTCCAACCGGTCTTCATTCACGGCGCCGATACCGGACCAGGTGGCGTCCTTCGGGCATTCGAAGTAAGTCGCCAGGCCTTCATGGACCCAAGAGGGCACCATCACGTGCCGCGGCAGGAGACCGGTGTTGCCGGCCATTTGGTGCGTGCATTCGTGACTCACGACGGTAATGTCCTCGTTCTCCTGCCACATCTTGAAGAGGGCATTGAGGGCGTCGGCGCGGCGGACGATGTCAGAGTTGTTGCCGCCGCGGCCGGAGCGGGCGAGACGGAAGGCTTCTTCTTTTTGTTCCTGCAAAGCGCGGTTCAAGCGGCGCAGGACTTTGAATTCTTCCGTGCCGCCGTGATCGTAGAACACCGCGATGTTATCGCCATGGCTCCAGAAGCCAGCCGCCATTGAGAGCGACGGGCTGAGCATTTCGGCGTAGTTGCGGAATTGCTTCTCTTCGTCGAAGAGCACCACCATCAAGCGTTCCTTGGGGATCTCCAGATTGATTCCCTTGGAATAGAACTTGAACAGGAAGCTCTCATAGACTTTTTCGAGCAAGTCCAAGCGCCGCGCCGCGCGGTCCATCTTGCGCGTCGTCGGTTTCTTACCTTCCTTGTTCAGCTTATTGGTGTTGTGATAGAGAATGAAGTGCTTGCTCTTGCGGATTTCCATGTTCTTGAGGGCGCCGATCTTGTTCCGCAAGATGCTCTCTTGTTCGGAGGATTCGCCCAGGTCGATGCCGTCGATTGTCTTGATCAATTCGGAGAGTCGCTTGGCTTCCGCGTTGGTCGGATCGAGCTCGTTCGCAAGCTTTACGCAATCGCGGAATTGAGGCAACAGCCCGCGTCGGAGCGCCCATTCCGCGGTCTTCATCAGCTCCGTGGCGTCCTTCTTCGACTTGTTGTACATCTTGCCGTACAACTCGGCCGTCGTCGGGCATTTGACTTGATGGCTGATTTCATCCATCTCCAGTTTCAATTCGCCCAGTGACGCATTCTTGAACAAAATCAGCGGCGTATCTCCCACGCGCGCGACGGGGCTGGTTTTTCCTTCCAAAACGACCGTGATGCTGGTGGCCGGCACGGTGTAGATCACCAGATCGCCCGCCGCTCGACCGCAAGTCAGCGCCAACAACGCGCATGCGAACAGCCACCGCTTCATAATAGAATTCCTTGCCGGAGATTGGGTGATCGAGCTCATTCAGAGTTGGCACGTCGGAACGGTCTCCTTTCGCGGAGCGAAAGGAGACTGTGTCTTACTCGTCGTCGCTGCCGCTGTCTTCTTCGTCGTCATCGTCACTGGAGCTATCGTCGTCGTCGTCGTCATCATCATCGTCGCCGCCGTCGCCGATGCGCTGCACGATGACGATCTTGATCTCTGCTTCGTTTTTGAACGGATCGAAATCCTGCGTCGGGAACTTGTCCAATGCCGTGCCAGCCTGCGCCAGATCGACGGTGTCCTTGCCGTGCGTGGTGCATAGGGCGCGGAACAGCGCCGGATCCATGTTGGGCGACAGCGTGCGGGCCGAGCCGTCCGCCATCAACGTCAGCGCGCCGGGTTGTCCGCGGGAACCGAAGCCGTCGAGCGCGTTAAAGTAGTCGTACTTCTTCTCGCCAGTGGCGTCGTCGACGTGCGGGGCGCGGGCGCCGCGGACCGTGGCGCCGCCGCCCAGAATCCACGGGCCAACCAGTTCACCGGAGCCGATCAGCATGATCGTCTGACTTTTTCCGTCGGTGATGTCGCTTTCCTTGGCGACGTCTTCATAGCCGAAGATGCCGGCCCGTTCGTGGCTGCGCGAGAGCGTCGCGGCGACTTCTTGCCGGGCCTCTTCGACGCCCGACATGCCAACGAAATGGGTCAGCCCCATGTTCGGAAACTGGTAGCCCTTCCAGGCCTTGCGATCGTCGCTCGCGTTCAGGAACTGCGGAATGCGATATTGCGCCGCGAAGTAGCTGTCTTTGTCCGTCCACGTCTTTTTGAAGTCAATCCGCTTGTGGATCTTCTCGTAGCCGAGGTACGGCAGCACCTGCGTCATCCAACTGTAGTGGTAAACGATGAAGTCTTCGTCTTTGTCTTCTTCGGCCGGAAATGCGCCGCGAAATTTGCCTTCCGCCTTGGCGTGCCAACTGGTCATCGCGTTGTTGATCGCCTTCTTATCGCCGCTGCTTTCCGCCGCGGCGCTGCCGTCGGCCGGAGGCGTGGCCTCTTCTTCATCGTCCGCGCTCGGTGGCGGCGCGGCGGATGGGGGCGGTGTGGCGCCCGTGGTGATCTCGACTTCCGGGGCGTTGCCTGTCGGCGGCGGAGGCGCCGTTGAGGCGCCCGCGATCGGCGCGACGGCCGGAATTGCGGCCGGCACGATGGGCGCCGGAGTTAGCGCCACGTCGCTGCCGCCACGCCGTCCGCCCAGCACGACTACGAGCACCACGGCCAGAATCAGGAACAAGCCCACGCCGCCGCCGGCGATGCCGGCGATCAGCACCATGTTCGGGCCCTTCTTGCGCCGCGGACGCGGCGGGCCGGCCGAACCGGGCATGCCTGGGCCGCCCATGCCGGGCGCCGCTAGCGGGCCGGAGTTGAACATTGGGTCGCCGCCGCCGGGGCCGAACAAGTCGTCGATCCCGCCGCCCACGCCCGCCGGTTGCAATTCAGGAATCGTCAAGACGTTCCCGCAGCCCGGGCATTTGACCTTCTTGCCCGCTAGTTCGTCCTTAGCCTGGAACCGCTTGCCGCACTGGCAGCCGACAGGGATGGGCATGTTCGCACGCTGGAAAAGTTGAGATTAGACGGGGCGTTCCACCATTCGCTTCGCCTGCCTGGGTCGCAAGGAGTCACACTGCGCCATTTCGCGCCGCAACGCCCCAGGTTTCTTTATAACCGCTGATTTCCTGACTTGCACATGCTTAGCCGCGATTTCTCGCGCGAATCTCATTGCATCGCTCATGTTTGGGATGGGTCGAATCACCTATCAGGGGGTCGCCGCTACCGCTCGTGGGTTGGCGATGCTTCAGGTCTTTTGCCGTCAAAGTCTTCGCAGTTTGCCAGCTTCGCTTGACCCGCAAAGCATCGCGCAACAAGCACTTGCGACGGGCAGATTTCCGATTCGGACGGCTTTGACGCTCAAGCGCACGGTGCGGCGGTTCCGATCCTGGAGAATGTACCGATTGTATCGGTCTTGCCGGCGACGTCCGGTTTGTGCCTGAGGCGGTCCGGCGAAGTATCAGACATCAAGGTGCTCCATGAAGTTCCTCGAGTTGCGACGGTTGAGCCTGGCGATGGTCGCCACGTTTGGACTGTTCGTTGACATCACCTCCGCGGCGCCGACCAAGCCCGTGGGTAAGGCGACGCGACGGCCAAAAACGACGGCGGCCGCGGTGGCCGGCGCCCCGGACGTCGTCGAACGCGCGCCGCTCGAACCGGACGTGGCTTACGAGGGGGAGCAGGTCTCCCACGAGGAGGTCATCTACGAGCCGATTCCCGTCGAGGAAGCGTTCGGCGAGATGCCTGTCCGCCGCTACTGCGCGTCGGCGCCAATCAACATGCTGGGGCATCTCGACGCGCAGAATCGATTGAACGTGTTCAACAACCATTCGGCGCAGCCGATCACCCATGCCTGGTATGGCTTCGCCTTCGCCGCGAACTACTCCGTGGGCGAGATTCAAGACGGCGCGGCACTGGGGCTGACGCACGAATCGGGCGAGTTGCCGAACCAGGTGCGCAATCGCGTCGGCTTCGAACTGGCGCTTTCACGCAATTTCAGCGTCAGCTTTCAGGGCGAGCACATCAACGTGACGGACGCCGAGATTCTGGCCGACCATTGGGTCAATCCTCAGGTCATGCTGAAGCGCGTCTTTTACCGCGACACGCGGAACATTATTTCCGGCGTGGTCGGCGTGAATTTCGAAGGAGACGTGCAACCTCAGGAATCACGCGAAAATTCCTCGTCGGTCAATCCAGGGCTGCTCTGGTATCACACCTGCGGCGAGACTTTCTTCCATGCCGGCTTTCAATTCGGCTTGCCCACGGGCAGCACGGGCATCGATACGCTCAGCTACACGGTGGGCTACGGGCGCTTCCTCTATCGCGATCCTTGCCAGGCCCGCTATAGCAAGCTCTATGGCGGCTACGGCGCGGGACGATCGACGCCTTGTTGCGACGGCGATCCCTGCGACAGTTGCGGCGCGGACGCCTGCCGGGGCGGCTTCTTCGGCTGGCTGCGGCGCGAAGTGGGTCTGCCGATCCACACGGTCACTTGGCAGATCGAAGGCTACGGTAAAGGCATCCTCGGCGACGGACAGTACGCCTTGCCGGTCGGCGATTCGGACTTGCTCAACACGCCGAGCCTGACGATCAACGAACAGGAAGACACGTTCGACCTCACGGTCGGCGGCACGGTCCTGTATGGCAAAGGCTGGGGCGCCAACGCGGCGGTCAGCACGCCGGTGGCCGGCGACGAAGTCTACAGCGTGGCCTTCCTGACCAGCGTTTGGAAGAATTTTTAACAGGTCGTGCAAGCGACGACACTAGCCCGTAGCGCCAGCGAGGGAGAGCGGACGATGCACACAGCTTGAGATCAAACTCTCAGTTGCGCATAGACAAAGCAACTGAGAGTTCCATCTTCAACGGCAGCCGTCGTCATCTCTCCCTCGCTGGCGCTACGTGCTAGTGTAGCGTGGGCAAGCTGCCGTTGGTTTCGTCGATTCTGCGCGATATTCATCTGCGGTTAGAATAGCATTCGAATATTCCTGACCGCCGACACGCCGCCCCATGTCCGATATCGCGCCTGATGACGCTACGTACTTCCCGAGCCGCGTGCCGCGCGCCTCGTGGTTCCTGGTGGGGCCTACGGCGTCGGGCAAAACCTCGATCGGGATCGAACTCGCCAAGACGCTGCCGGCGGAGATCCTTTCGCTGGACTCGATGGCGCTCTATCGCAGACTCGATATCGGCACGGCGAAGCCGACGAGGGAGGAGCGAAGTTCCGCGCCGCATCACTTGATCGATATCCTCGATCCACACGAGGAATACAGCCTGGCGGAATACGTCGCCGCGGCGCGCGCCACCGCTAAGGAGATTCTGGCGCGCGGAAGGACGCCGCTGTTCGTCGGCGGCACGCCGTTGTACTTAAAGGCGCTCCTGCGCGGCATTTTCGTCGGCCCGCCCGCCGATTGGGATTTGCGGCGTGAATGGGAACAACGCGCCGCTGCGGAATCGCCCGACTGGCTGCACGCGCAACTCGCCGAGGTCGATCCCGTGGCCGCGGCGAAACTCCACGTGAACGACGCGCGGCGGATCATTCGCGCGCTCGAAGTCTTGGCCAAGACCGGCCAGCCGATGAGTGTCTGGCAACAGCAGTTCGATCGCTCGCAATCACAAGGCGATTGCCGCGTGTTCGTGCTCGATTGGCCGCGCGCGGAGTTATATCGCCGCATCAACGAGCGCGTGCAAGCGATGTTTGCGGCAGGGCTCGTCGACGAAGTTCAATCGCTGCAAGCAAGCGGCGTCACGCTCGGCCGCACCGCGAGTCAGGCGCTGGGCTACCGCGAAGTCGTGGAACACCTCGCCGGCGAGCGCGACCTCGCCGCGACGATCGAAGTCATTCAGAACCGCACGCGCGCCTTCGCCCGCCGCCAACTCACCTGGTTCCGCAGCCTGAAAGAATGCCGCTGGATCCCGATGAGTGCGGAGCAAACGCCCGCTGACGTAGCGAGAGAAATGCTAAACGCAAATTGAACCGCAGAGGCGCGGAGACGCAGAGTAGCGAATGATGGTTGTAGGGCGGGCCGCGCGCACAATCGACGTGTGTTCTTGTGTCATGGCGGCACTTGCGCGAACCGATTTGACCACCAATGTAAGGCCCGCCGGATTGCGGAGAGGCGGGCCTTACATTCCGAATTTACAGAGAATCAATTTTCGGCACGCGAGTTCAGCATAGCCACGTCGATCGCGCGCACGGCCCGCCCTACAGACTTCGCGCAATTTGGCGTCTTTCGCGGTTAAGTCCTCTGCGTCTCCGCGGTTCAAAAAGGTTTGTCACCACTTCCAGTCCGGCCGGATCGATTCGTTTACCACGCAGCCTTCCGGCCAGCGGCCTTGGTGTAGATCGACGATGCATTGCGCCGCCAGCGAGCTCATCGCGATTTGCGAGGCATGATCCAGGCCGCCCATGTGCGGGCTGAGTAGGACGTTGTCCAATGTCAACAGCGGACTGTCGATTGGCAGCGGTTCGATTTTAAAGACGTCGAGCCCCGCGCCGGCCAGATGACCCGATTTGAGCGCGTCGTACAGCGCCTGTTCATCCACGAGCCCGCCGCGCGACGTGTTGATGAAGATCGCGCCGGGCTTCATCCGCGCCAACGTACGGGCGTTGATCACATCGACGGTCTCCGGCGTGCAGGGCATGTGCAAGCTCACGATGTCGGCCTGCGCCAACAACTCGTCGAACGAAACCAACTCGATGCCGTGCTGCGACACGAACTCCTGATTGGCGAAGGGATCGCACGCGATAATCTTGAGGCCGAACGCTTGAGCGCGGGGCACAATCGCGCGGCCAATCCGACCCAGTCCAGCCAGCCCCAGCACCTGGCCGGCCAAACGCGGCAATGATTGGCGTTTCCACGCGCCGCTGCGGACTTCGCGATCGCGCGCCGGAAATCCGCGCGCGATGCCGAGCACGAGCGCCATCGCCGTTTCGGCGACCGACGGTTCATTCGTTCCCGGCGTGATGGTGACCGCCACACGATGATCGGTCGCGGCCGGCACGTCGACGGCGTCGTAGCCGACCCCCATCCGCGCGATCACTTTCAGTTTCAGCACCGCGAACATGCTGCGCGTGTAGGGCTCCGCGCCGGCCAACACCGCCTCGACGTTCCCTAGGAGCTCCATGGGCGTATCGGGGTCCATCGAAGAGCGCCCCGCCGGTGGAAACACGACCTCGCAGCCGCCGGTCCGTAGGATCTCCAGCGCCGGCCAATTTCCTTCGCGCAACATGAACGGCGTCACCAACACTCGGGGCATGGCAGGCGTACTCGCGGCGGGGACGGAGTGAAGGGAAGTCCCGACAGGTGGTCAGGAGCGCTGCCCGGTTCTAACCGCCTATGCGGCAAGGTTCAAGTGACGCACGCGTTAACCAGGTTGCGAAGCGCCGCGTAGGTCGGACCGAGGGGTATTCAAAAAGAGTGTGACAAGTCACGTATGCGTAAGCCCCGACAGGGGCGGCAGACAATAGCCAGGGGTGCCAATCCCTGGAAGATGCAACCTGTCATAGGACATAAGCCCCACGGGGGCGACACCATTCAAGGGCTGCGCCAATGTGTCGCCCCGATGGGGCTCGCTGATTTCACTTCCTTCACCTATCCAGCGGTTTGTACCGCTGGCTATTACCTGACGCCCCGTTGGGGCTGAGAACTTGAGTGGCGAGAGTGCTTGCGCCATCCTTACGCCGCCCGCAACGTATCAGCGATCTTGGGCAACGATGTACTATGCGATTTCGCCGCAATGCGAAACGGCGGTCGCACTGGATGCGTCGGCGAGGCGGGCGTTTGCACTTCGTGGCGACGTCCCGAGGCGGCCCAGGCTTCCGCCTCGTCGGTGAGGCGATTCAACAGCCGCTCGACTTCGCCGCGGTAATGTTCCAGCCCGTCGCGGTCGAGGTCCGGCGGAATCTGAATTTCCCGGCTGACGACGCCCCGCGCTCGTGAGTACGGTCGCGGCAGCGCGAAGCGATCCCACGTCGGCATGCGCCAGGGCCGATCGAACCCGTAGCCCATGGCGACGAGCGGCAGCCCAAGCTTCGAGGAGAGATAGATCGGCCCTTGCGCCAGCGTGCGGCGCGGACCGCGCG
>JAWXBP010000241.1 GCA_034440135.1 Planctomycetia bacterium | reverse complement strand
GCTTTACGCTGTTCACGAGCTGGAGCACGCGCCTGGCTTCTGCGACATTGCGCGCGAGCGGCTTCTCGCAGGCGATGCCGAGCAGCGTGCCGCGTCCGCTTTTTATCGTGCCGACAATCTCCTCGACCCAGTAGGCGGCGTCCAAGTCGTCGATCGTGCTGTCCGGAACCAGATCGTAAATTTCCGGTTCGTCGCTGCCGCGATGGGCGAACAAGAGATCAATATCCGTGGCGTTGACCAACTGATCGGCATTGAAATCTCCGGGAATGCCGGTCCCCGGTTCGAAGAACGCGGCTTCGGAAATGGCGGCGACGCCGTCGAGAAACGCCAGGCCCCCGATGTCATCGTTAAATGCGATCAGAAACGGGTCGGTCGGTAAGTACCCTTCCGACTGCACGCGCAACATGATGCCGTAGGCGCCGTCCGGGATGTTGCTCTCTTCGAACAAGTACGACAGCAAATGCTGGTGCTCGGGCGATTGCCCGTCGATGGTCTCCAAAAGGAAGCCCGGTACGAACTGATTTTCGCCGGGCACATGGTCCGGGTTGTGGCTGACTTTCACTTGCGGAAACGGCGAGGCATTACTCTCGACAATAAACTCCAGTTCTTCGTCGGCCGGCGTCAACTCCGTGGTCTCGTTCCAGTACCAAAGGTGGTCGACGATCTCGAACCGGGCTTCATCGCCGAATTGAAAGCCGAGAAACTCAAAGCCCGGGACGTTCGTTAGCCGAAGCCCGCCCAGCGGTTCGAATTCCGAGGTGAAGATATTGCCGTTCGTGGTCAACGCGCCGTTGGACGCGGTGACAATAATCGGGTCGCCGTGGCCGAAAGCCTGGCGGCCGCCGCAAAATACAAAGAGGGCAATAGCGATCAGAATTCTGTGAGACATAAGGCGAGATCGCCCCTGGTGGTGAATCAAAGTGGACAGCGAACCAATCGGAAGCGCCGTCCATTCTAATCCAGCGACACGACCGCGGCAGGGCGACTCCTCATGGCCGGCGCTGTCTTGCGCGGCCTGTCGACCGACGGCATTCGGGGTAAGATAAGCGGCGATGTCCCCCTGTATCTACGAATTCGACGTCCTCGTCATTGGCGCCGGACATGCCGGCACCGAGGCGGCGCTGGCCGCCGCGCGGATGGGGGCCTCCGTCGCCCTGCTGACGACCAACCTCGATACCGTCGGCCAGATGAGCTGCAATCCGGCCATCGGCGGCGTGGCCAAAGGGCAAATCGTCCGGGAAATCGACGCGCTCGGCGGCGCCATGGGCCGGGCGATCGACGCCACGGGCATTCAGTTCCGCCTGCTCAATCGCCGCAAAGGCCCGGCGATGCACAGCCCTCGAGCCCAGGCGGACAAGAAGGCCTACCAACTGGAGATCAAGCGCGTCGTCGAATCGCAGCCTGGCGTATCGCTGCGGCAGGAGATCGTCGAAGATCTGCTGGTGGACGACGCCCAGCCGCGCATTCACGGCGTCCGCGTCCGCGGTGACGCCGAGTATCACGCTCGCGCTGTCGTCCTCACAACGGGGACGTTTTTGCAAGCGCTGATGCACACCGGCGAGGCGAAAACGCCCGGCGGCCGCGCCGGGGAAGGGACGACCTCGGGCATCAGTGGCGCGTTGCATCGGCTGGGCTTCGAAGTCCGTCGCTTCAAAACCGGCACGCCGGCGCGGCTCAACGGGCGGACGATCGATTTCTCCCGCACCGAATTGCAGCCCGGCGACGACGATCCGCGGCCGTTTTCGTTCCTGAACGAGCGCATCTCCGGCGAGCAAGTTCCCTGCTGGATCACGCATACGAACGAAGCGGTGCATGCCTTGATCCGCGCGAATCTGCACCGCGCGCCGATGTACTCCGGGCAGATCAATTCGCGCGGCCCGCGCTATTGTCCTTCGATCGAGGACAAAGTGGTGCGCTTCGCTGACAAGGAACAGCATCAACTGTTCCTGGAGCCAGAAGGGCGCAATACCTGGGAATACTACGTAAACGGCATTTCCACCAGCCTGCCGCGCGACGTGCAGGACGGGATGTTGAAACTCATTCCCGGCCTCGAGCGTGCCGAGATTATGCGCTATGGCTACGCGGTCGAGTACGACTACTGCCCACCGGAGCAATTGACGCCGGCGCTCGAAGCGAAGCGCGTGAAAGGGCTGTATCTGGCCGGGCAGATCAACGGCACCACCGGGTATGAGGAAGCCGGTGCGCAAGGCTTGATGGCCGGCGTCAACGCGGCGCTCGCCGTGGCGGGGCGCGAGCCATTCATCCTTGGGCGTGAGCAGGCGTATATCGGCGTGTTGATCGACGATCTGGTCACCAAGGGCGTCGACGAGCCGTACCGGATGTTCACGAGCCGCGCGGAGTTTCGCCTCGCGCTGCGACACGACAACGCAGATCGGCGACTCACCGGCGCAGGCCGGGCCGCCGGCTGCGTGGAACCTGCGCGTATCGCGCGTTGGGAGACCAAGGAGGCGGAGATTGCCCGAGTCGAAGCACTGCTGCAATCCACGCGGTATGAACACGCGGCGCTCGCGCAGTTTTTGTTGCGCACGGAAACCACGTGGGCCGAAGTGATCGAGCGCTTGCCGGAACTGGCGGAGGTGTCTGCCGAAGTCGCCGAGCAAGTCGTCAACGACACCAAGTACTCAGGCTATTTGGAACGACAACGCCTGGACGTGGAAAAGCAACATCGTCTGGCCGAGAAGCGCATTCCCGCGACGTTCGACTTCTATTCCATTCAGCAACTGCGCATGGAAGCCCGAGAAAAGCTCTCAAGGATTCAGCCAGCAAGTCTCGCGCAGGCGAGCCGTATCTCCGGAATCACGCCAGCGGATTTGGCGCTGGTGATGGTGCATTTGGAAAAGTGACGGCAAGCGGGAATGTATCGAGGTTTGCGATATGCAACATGGCTTGTCCGAAATAGGGACGCAAATCCTTGACGAGCTCAAAGATGACTTGATTCATCACGGGTGGCTAGTTCAAGGAATCGAACTTATGGAGAATGTGCGACCTTGCTCAAGTCAACGCCTTCAACAGGTCTTGACGGAACTTCTTGAAACGAAAAAAGTGCAGATTGGAAACGCAAATCGCACACAATTGGCGGGCAAAGACTATGTGGAGTTCGTGGCTTGGAAAGGAAGCGAACAGGAACGAATTCAGCGGGCCCTTGCAGTAGTGGCAGCGGCCGGTGGACACGATGTTTTGTTCGCTTATTGGCTGTGCCTCAATGAAAACGTTGACCGCTTCGAGGAAGAACAGGCTGACGGCAACTGAGTGGCCATTGAAAAGTGGCACCTCCGATCGGTCAAGTTGTCAAATAAGGCATCGCACCGGCACTTACTTTACTTCTTTGCTCTTTTACTCCTCCGCCGCCTCCCCATGCCCGCTACTCAACTTCAAACCTGGTGGACCGTCTTGCGTCTGGCCATTGCCGAGCGTCTCGTCTATCGCGGCGATTTTGCGCTCGGCACGTTGATGCGGTTCTTGCCGATCGTGACGCAGATTTTTCTGTGGGGGGCGATCTTCGCCTCGATGGGCGCGAATCAATCCGGCGATGAATTGGCCGGCTACAAGTACTCCGACATGATCGCCTATTACCTGCTGACGATGGTCAGCCGGGCGTTTTCCAGCATGCCGGGGTTGGCGTCGGGGATTGCCTTGCAGATTCGCAACGGCGAAGTGAAGAAATTCCTCGTGCAGCCGATCGACATGCTCGGCTTCCTACTCTTGGGGCGCGTCGCGCACAAGTTGATTTACTACGCGACCGCGATTCTGCCGTTCGGGCTGGTGTTCTATCTCTGCCGCGGCTACTTCACGGCTGGCTGGCCGGACGCCACGACGCTGGCGGCCTTCGCGGCCTCGCTGATGATGTCGTTTCTGCTGGGCTTCCTGCTCGAAGCGGCGATGGGCATGGTCGGCTTCTGGTTCCTGGAAGTCAGTTCGCTCGTCTTCATCTTCATGCTGTTCAGCTTCTTCTTCTCGGGCCACATGTTCCCGATTGATTTTCTACCCGGCGCGTGGGGAACCGCGGTCCGCGCGATGCCGTTGCAGTACCTGGCCTATTTCCCGTCGGCGGTCTTCCTCGGCAAAGTTCAAGGCGACGCGCTCGTGCAAGGACTGTGGATTCAAGCCGCCTGGGTCGTGGGGCTCTTCATCACCTGCCGGCTGATGTTCCACTTCGGCGTGAAACGCTACAGCGGGTACGGGGGATGAGGGAAATGTCGAATTTCTAAATCTGAATGTCGAATCAAATTCAAATGTTTGAATGATGAAAAGCCGAGACGCTAAGAGTGCATTCGACATTCAGTCATTCGGATTTGATTCGACATTCAGATTTAGAAATTCGTCATTCCTACGCCGCAATCCTTGCACGGCTAGCAGCGCGCAAAGGGCCAAGCATGCGCCCGCCGGGTAGTCGCCCCACAGCAGATACGGGCTTTCGCGGTCGTCGAGCAGCGTGTTGGCGACGATGATGCCTGTCGCGCGGCGCGGGCCTTGTGCGAGGATGCGGCCGTTCGAGTCGATCGACGCGGAGAAGCCAGTGTTGGCCGCAATCAACAGCGGCTTCCGGCATTCCACAGCGCGGAACACGCCACACATCAAATGGAGATCCAACGCGCTGGAGCCAAGATACCAACCGTCGTTGGTAATATTCACCAGCACGTCCGGTTCGTGCCCTGCGCTGGCGAGTTCCCGAACTTGCCGGCAAATCACATGCGGCACGACAGTTTCATAGCAAACGTTGGGTGCAATCACCGCGCCGGCCGCGCGGCCGTATTGTGGCGTTTCACCCGCGGTGAGCCCGCCGCCCAAGGGAGTCAGGCGATAGAGCCAGGGGAATTGCTTTCCGAAAGGAATATACTCCCCGAATAGCACTGGGTGCATCTTGTCATAACGCGTGCCGAGCGGACCGTCGCGTTCGACGAATAGCGCCGAGTTGAAGCTCCGGTGCTCCTCGCCATTCACCTCGAAGGTATCGACACCCAGTAAAAGCGGTACGTTTAAATTCCGCGCCAGCGAACTGATGGCGGCGCGGCTCTGTTCAAGTCGCCGCTCGTATTGTTCTTCGCTGAATTGCTCCGGGGGCGGCGAACCGGGCGCGCGTTCCAGCAACATGCCGCGATACATCGTCTCCGGCCAGACCAGCAGATCCAGATCAGCATCCTGCGCGACGGCCTGGACGGAGAGGTCGTAGTAATGCCGGGAAACTTCCGCTTGCTTCTCGGGATCGTGCTTGAGCGAAGGGTCGATCGAACCTTGAATGAGCGCCACCTTCGGACCCGGGCGCGTGGGCGACTGTGCGGTGCGCGCGTAGCCGTAGCCGAGGATCAGGCCCAGCACGATGGCACCAGGCACGATCGGCTTCCATGACAGTTGTTCACCGTCGCAGGGAACCATCCGCGCGACGATCGCGGCGAAGAACATCACGGCCGCACTGACGCCATACGCGCCGCACAGGTCGGCGATTTGAATGAACTCCAGCCAGCGATAAGGCGCGTGCCCGAGGCTGGCCATGGTGAAGCCCGTCAACAGGTGACCGCGCAATAACTCCAGCCCCAGCCACACCACAGGCGCGGCAAGCGCGAGCGGCACGCGATAACGATGTACCGCGACGCGTACGAGCGCCACGAGCGCCGGAATGTAGCAAGCCAAATAGGCCGCCAGCGCGACCCAGCCGATGCTGGTCGCCGGATGCGGGAGCCGCAGCCAGTGAAGCGTCCCCATCCAGAAAGCAAGGCCGGACAACCACAGCGCGCGATAAGGATGCGAACCGGGCAACTTCGGCGCACGTGCCAGCCAGAGCCACGGCGCTGGCGCCAAAAAAACGAGCGGCCACCAACCGACCGGCGGCAACGCCAGAAACGACCCCAACGCCGCCAGCATGGCCAACGGCCAGGTGCGCTGGCCGAGCCATTCACGCCAAGTGACCTGTGTTTGCAGAACGGCTTGGGACGCCGCCTGCGGGCCTTCGTTCTGCGTGGTGCGGGCGCGGTCGCGCGTTTCAAACCGTGACATATGGGTCAGATTACGGCCCCCGCGGAAACTTGCCCAGTCGAGTTACCGTTGCGAGCCGTTCAAGTTCGCGACGCGGAGCGAAGTTTCCGACGGGTCGCCAAGCCTGAGCACGCGTTCCACCGCGGCCGCGGCGTCGATTCGCCCGTGTCCATAGCGGGAGTCCCAGCCGTCTTTGGGCGGATGTTTCCGACAAGTTTCGATCAGGAGACGCGTCAATGCGTCGGCGGAAAGCGCGACCCCAGCCGCCTCGGCCTCGGCCAGGACCAGGGCTGCCACGCCGGTCGCAGCGGCCGCGGCCAGGCTGGTGCCGGAGCATTCCACCGAGGCTTCCCGGGTCCCCGCTTTGGCCGCCCAAACACGATGCCCCGGCGCACTCACGTCCGGTTTGGGACGGCCATCACGGGTTGGACCCTCGCTCGCGTACCAGGCGAGCGGCAAATGAGGACGCTGCGCATCATAAGCACCGACCGCGATCGTCGCGCGCCCACAGGCGAGACTGTTGAGCGTGCTGCCCGGGTCGATGGCACTGATAAATACCGGCCGCACGTCGTCCCCGGGTTCGATCCAAGCGTGAAACCGCCCGTCGAGAACTTGGCGAGGATGCAATCGCACGGTCCACACTCCGGCAGGCGCGCCGCGCTCGATAAAGACCGTGACGGCGCGATCACCGTTCGCGGCGCACGCTTCGTGCGCAACGAATGCGCGAAGCCTCCCCGTACGATCATCGACGATACACGCGTTCTCGCCTGGCGCGACACGGCAGGCGCCCCGGCCGCGCGGCGCGATCAGTTCCACGTCGAACCGGTCCGCCGCGCGGTACCAGACCTCCAGGCTATGCCGCACGCGTCCGCCGCAAGGGACATGCCACGCGAGATTAAACGGCAAGGACGGCCGCACCGTTCCCGCTGCATGTTGATCCGCCGCATAGTTGTTGCCGGCCGCAACGAGGATCGCGCGGCGCGGCGCGGCAAGCGACAATGCGTCGAGCGATTGCTCAACGAGCGTCGTTCCGTCGTGCGGGCCAGCGTTCGTGCCCAGGCTGATGTTTACGGCACAGGGCGCAGAGCCGGCCTGGTCAAAGATGAACTTCGTACCTTCCAGCAGACGAACCGTATCCCCTACGGTTGCGGCGGCGCGCGAGCGATTGCGGCGCGCCGCGCGGGGCATCGCCACGTAGACGATATCTGCTCGTGGCGCTACGCCGGCCGCGCTGCCGCCACGACCATTGCCCGTGGCGACGTCGAGCATGTGCGTGCCGTGCGAATTCAACGTAGTCATATCGTCCACGGGGACGTCGCGCGTCATCCATAATTCGCCGCGATCCCAAACAGCGCCGTAGTGTACGCGGCGGTCGGCGCGCGCCGTAGCTTGTTGATCCCAGTACGCAGCCACGCGCGGTCGCCCGGAACTGCTGGCGAAATTAGCGTGTCGCCAATCGCAAGGCGTGTCGATGATGCCGACGATGGCGCCGGCGCCGAGCCGCTCCGCGCCGCGCGTCGGCAGCAGTTCCGGCATCGCGCCGAGTTCCACGGTGACCTCGTCGAGCAGTGGTCGCAGCGGTTGCGCCGGCTCTAATTGCAATACGCCCGGATCGGCCAGCAATGCTTCCACCCGCGCCAAAGGGACGCGCGCGGTCATCAGCCAGTCGTTCCCGTCGGGCGACTTACCGAGCACCGCGCCCGGCCGCAGATCGGCCGACGCGTGCCAGCGTTCCACGTCGCGCACTTTCGCGATCACGGCCACTTCGCCATCCAGGCACCCGACGTCAGGCCTGCGCGATATCCCCGCGCGCCAACGCTGCAACGCAATCTGCCAGCGCGCCGGCAGTGCGGCGGAGACCATTGCCCGTTCCACGCGGAGCGCCATCGCAAACCTCCAGCGCCAGTTGCCATCGAGTTATTTCTTACAGCACGGGGCGCGGAATTCGGTCGTTAAGCGAGCGCCCAGTGCCCCCGCTTATAATGGACGCGAGAAGCATTGCAACTTGCTGCGACACCGTGAGTGACAACAGCCTGTCACACCACCGGGTGACCGTATTGCGCGCAAGTCGTTTCGTAGACAAGCGCCGGCCGAGAAATGAGCATTGTGAGAAAAAACAGTGCTCGGCGAAAATTGTCGGGGCGTGAGCGGACGATTCGCACGGCCTGGGTGCGATCAAGAAGAGTTTTCTATAGCGCGCTTTTTTCTTGCCTCGCAGCCGCTCTGTAGATAGAGTCAGGGCGCACCGGCCGCCGAGTTCAGGGATTCCCCATGCCTTTCCTGGGCGTCTACTTCGATTTACCGCACTGGAGATTTGCACATGCGTCGTCTCATTCAGCAATGCCTCATTCTCCTGACATTTGCGACCTGGGCGGCAATGTGCAACGATAGCGCTCGGGCAGTCGACTATTTCTACGAGGACTTCGAAAGCGTGACCCTCGGCGACTCGCTCGACGAACATGAGCAGCCGGATCCGGTTGTGCCGGTATACACCGGTGTTTGGACGGACGTGCCGCCGGCTGGTTGGACCGCCGACAACTCGAAAGTGCCGGGCTTCGACCAAGGCGACGATCTGGACGGCGTGACCGAATGGGCCGGCTGGGGTTTTGCTGACAATGACTGGTGGTCCACGGTGGCCGGCGATCAACGCCGCAAGGAGTTCAGCCGCGGTCACGGCGTGGTGGCCATCGCCGATCCCGATGAATGGGACGACGATCCGCACCGTCCCATCACCAACATCGACAATACCTACAGCGTCTACATGGCGACGCCCACGTTCAGCATTGCCGATTTTCTCGAAGGTGAACTATTTCTGCAATTCGATTCCAGCTTCCGACCGGAGTGCTGCGACGACGGTCCGGCCTACAACGATCAGTCGCCGGTCATCACGGCCTCGTTCGATGGCGCGGCGCCGGTCGAAATCCTGCGCTGGAGTTCCGACCCGACCAGCCCCAGATTCAAGGACGAAAACTCCACCAATGAACATATCGCTTTGGCGATCAACGCCCCGGCGGGAACGCAGACGTTGCAACTCGATTTCGGCCTCGAACGCGCCGAAAACGATTGGTGGTGGGCCGTCGACAATGTGCAGGTGACGAACACCGTCCCGGAACCATCATCGGGCGTGTTGTTGGCCGGAGTCGTCGCGAGTGCCTGGTTTTGCCACCGCCTCCGCCGGAACCAAAGAACGAGGATTTAGCCCACGCTCCAGCGGTAGATTATGTACAAGCACACGACGACGCCGATGAGGAGCCACCAAGGCTTCTTCGACGGCGGGGAGTCTACGGCCGAGATGTACTGCTCGCAGTAGGGACATTGCTCGGCTTCTTCGTGAATTTCCCGCCGGCAATACGGACAAGGAACCATCGGCTCCTCGTCGTCCTCCGTGTCGATATCGTCATCGTACTCGTCGTACTCGGCGTCGTCTTCATCGTCCCAGCGGCTTGGCATACGGACCAGTCACTTCCGAATTCCGCGTTCCGACTTCCGAGCTTCCCTACGGCTCCCCCAGCACGTCCGTCAGCACTTCTTCCGAAACATAAATCGGCAACTGCGGGTCGCAGGTCACTGCCACGGCGATAGCGTCGGAGGGCCGGGCGTCGATTTCGATCAATTCCCCTTCATGGCGGATGCGGAGTTTGGCGAAGTAGGTGTGTTCGCGCAGTTCGCTGATCACCACGTCCTGCAATTCGGCCCCCATCTGTTCGACGATGCTGACCACCAGATCGTGCGTCAGCGGCCGCTGGGTGGGAATGCGCTTCACCTTGCGGTCGATGCTCGTGGCTTCGAAGATGCCGATCAAGATCGGAAACGTGCGGCTCCCTTCGATCTCGCGCAGATAAATCACCTGCTGCTCGTTGATCTCGCTGATAATGATCCGCGATAACTCCATCTGCACCGGCATGATCGCACCTTCTTGAATCCAAACAGGAGGCCGGCCGCCGACGGAAACCGGGCGACCGTGACCTGGATTATACTTCCGCGCCGAAAGGGCAAGCTAGTGTGCGGGGAAAAAAGTCGCCGAGAGGTCGGTTCATTTTGAACCGCAGAGGCGCTGAGACGCAGAGGGGGGAGAGACGACGTAGGGCGGGCCGTGCGCGCAAATAACTTGGTGAAGCCAAAAAGGCGCGCCAGCGAGCGATTAACTGTAAATCATGTGGTAAGGCCCGCCGCTGGCTGAAACGGCGGGCCTTTCGTTTTCGAATCAAGGCGATTTACCAAGGGGCCAAAGTTCCAAAAGTACGATCACTCTAACTTGAGCGCGGCCCGCCCTACGCAATCCCTGTCTTCTCCGCGTCTCTGCGGTTCAGATGTATTGGTCTACAGCTCGTAGAGTGGGGCGAATTTGCCGCGCAGGTCTGCCATCAGGTCCGCGTGCCCCAGCGGGCGACCGGTGATGCGCTGGACGAGTTGTGCGGCCGTGTAGCGGCGGCCGTGTTCGTGAATGTTCGTGCGCAGCCATTCGCGGAGCGGCGCGAACTCTCCGCGGCGGAACATGGCGTGCAGATCGCCGAGTTCCCGTTGGGCGGTCTGGAAAAACTGCGCGGCATAGAGATTGCCGAGCGAATACGTGGCGAAGTAGCCCACCAGGCCGGCGCTCCAATGGATGTCCTGCAGCACGCCTTGCGTGTCGTCGGGCGGCTCGATACCCAGGTAGCCGCGGTATTTTTCGTTCCACGCGGCGGGCAGATCGGCGACGGGCAAATCGTCGTTAATGAGCGCTTGTTCCAACTCGAAGCGGATCAGGATGTGCAGATTGTACGTCGCTTCGTCCGCCTCGACGCGAATCAGCGAGGGGCGGACGTCGTTGATTGCGAAGTAGAAGTCGTCCAACGGCACGCCGCCGAGCGCCTCAGGGAAGGCCTGCTGCGCGCCGGGATAGCTGTGCTCCCAGAACGCGCGGCTGCGGCCGACCAGGTTTTCCCACATCCGCGATTGCGACTCGTGAATGCCGAGTGAAATCGCTTCCCCAGGCGGCAAGCCGAACTGCTCCGGGCGCAGGCCTTGTTCGTAAATGCCGTGTCCGGCTTCGTGCAGGATGCCGAAGAACGCGCTCGGGAACTGATGCTCGTGGTATCGCGTCGTGATCCGGCAATCGTGCGGGCCCATCGTCGAGCAGAACGGATGAACCGTGACGTCGAGCCGGCCGCGGTTGAAATCGAAGCCGATGCGCTTCCCCATTTCGGTGCCGAATACCCGCTGCTGTTCTTCAGGATAGCGCCGCGTCAGCAACTCATGCTTAGGCGCTCGCTTCGAGGCGGCGATCTCCGCCACGAGCGGCACCAATTCCTCGCGCAGGCCGGCCAGCACGCGGGCCACGTTCGACGTCGTCTCCGCCGGCTCGTAATCGTCGAGCAGCGCGTCGTACCGGCATTCCTCGTAGCCCAGGCATTCCGTCTGCTGTTTCTTGAGCTCGATCGTTTTTTCGAGCAGCGGGCGGAACGAGCCGAAGTCGTTCTTCTTCCGTGCGTCGTCCCACGCCTGCTGCCCGAGGATCGCCGTGCGCGCGAGTTCTTCGACGAGCGCCTGCGGCAATTTGGTCTTCTTGTGATACTTGCGTCGCAGCTCGCGAATCGTGGCGCCCGTGTCACTATGGGGATCGGCCGCCAGTGGGCTATCGGAGAGTTCCTGGAGCCACTCGCCGATGCGCGGATCGGTCTGGCGCTGGTGCGCGAGCGACGAGAGCAGCGTGAACTGCTCGGCGCGATATGGTCCGGCGGCGTGGGGCATGAGCGTGCGCTCGTCCCACTCCAGCAGATAAGCGACGGAATCCAGTAGCGCGGCTTCGCGCGCATGCTGGCACAGCAATTCGAACGTTTCTGGGGCGGCCATGCTTCTTACCGATCACTCCATGCCGAGACGTTGCTCGATCTCTCGAGCCCGATCACTCATCCCGAACGTCGCCCCCTTTTCCCGTCGAGCACTCGCCATTTCCCCAGGTGTTAAACTGGGCAATTGCGTATACCGTTCGTCTTCGTGCGGCTTTTTACTGCCAAACGGAAAAGGCAACGTGGGAACCTGCGATTGTCGGCAACCGGACAGCGCGATGCAACCCGCCGCCGCGCAGAGAAGCGCTACCGACCGTAGGCCACCTGAAAACTGGGCATGGCAAGGTTGAAGTAACATGGCGGCCGGAGTGTGCCAAAACCCCGCCCCGCCGTCCAGACCAACGCCCGCCATCGATTGGACAAGAAGGACAGTCTGGAGACAAACACGGACTTCAGCGTCTGCCGCCGGTCCATCTATGAAGCATGCCCGCCCACGAAGCGGCTGACAAACGTCCCCGAAGCCACGCACAGCATCGCGATCAAGGCGAGCAAGCAGGACGCAGGCTCCGGGACGAACTGGCTGTCTGGCATGGTTCCGAAATTGTTGCGCACGGCATTCAAGTCGCTCACGCTGACGATGCCGTCAAATGGCGCCGTGTCGCCCAACACCGGATTGCCGGCGTTGCCGAAGTTGTTGAGGACATTGTTCAAATCCGTCACATCGACGTCGCCGTCTTGATCGGTGTCGCCGGGCGTGAACAGTTGATGTTGATGCGGCGGCAGTTCGTCCAGCGTCAGCGCGTGCTGTTCTTCGCCGACAAACTCGCCCAACTCCCACGGCCCGGACCCGGCGTGCAGGGCAGTTCGTCCGCGCAAGTCAGGCAGGGCGAAGGTCACTTGCCCGTCGCCGCCGTAGCTCGTGCCGAGCAAGGAGAACAACGCCTGGTTTTGCGAAATCGGGAGCAGTTGGCCTTCCGCCAGCGCCCAGCCGCGCGGCGCGAAGTTGCCGGCGAATAGCGTGACTTCACCGAGAAACGTCTCATTGTCGGGCGAGTCGAGCGGTGAAGGAAAGTTGCCTTGCGTCGCAATGAGATAGTGCAAACCCAGCGACGGCTGCAGGTTATCAAAGGGTTGGTTCCCGCCGCTGCTTTCGGTGTCGCCGCCACCGGGCAATGAGTGAACGTGCGCCGGAAGCTGTGATTCGGTCAACGTGACCGCTTCGGCGCCGAAGGCCTCGCCGAGTTGTCGATCGCTGAGCCCGGGTCCCTGTCCGACGCCGACTGGCACGCGACCGCGTAAGTCCGGTAAGGCGAAGCTGGACAGACCGTCGCCGCCGTACGTCGTACCAAGAATGGAGAACAAGGAGTCGTCTGCATCGACCGACATCAGTCGCCCGTCGGCAAACGCCCAGCCTGCCGGCGGAAAATTGCCGCCAAACATCGCTACTTCGCCCAGGAACGGCTCTCCGGCCGCGGATTCATCCGGCGAGGGATACGCTCCATCGATCGCGACGATATAGCTCATCGCCACGGACGGCTGCAAATTCGAGAAGAGTTCGTCGGCGCCCGTCGCCCCGGTCAATTGCCCGCCCGTCAAAAGATGGCGATGAGCTGGCAAGTTGTCTTCAATCAGGCTGACTTCATAAGCGCCGGGCGATGGCCCCAGCGGTCGGTTGCTCAACCCCGGACCTTGCCCCGCGTTCATCGCGGCGCGCCCCCGGAGGTCCGGTAGTGCGAAAGTGGTTTGGCCGTTGCCGCCATAGTAATTTCCAAGCAAGGAGAACAGCGCCTGGTTCTGGTTGATGGGCAGCAATTGCCCGTCGGCGAAGGCCGTCCCGCCCGGGGCGAAGCTGCCGGCGAAGAGTCGCATCCCGCCCAGGTAGCGTTCGCCAATACTTGGCCCCTCGTGCGGCGGGTACAAGCCGCTGGTCCAAACGAGTTGGTTTAACGCTTGCGCAGGTTGCAGGTTCGAAAACGGCTGGCCGCTCCCCGTGGATCCGGTCACGCCCAACGCGAGCGCGTTCGCGGTCAGAAATCCGCACGTTCCCAAACCCAACCAGCCAACCAATGTGCGGCGCATCAGCAGTCTCCCAAGGTGCAGCACTACAGGAAAATCGGTCATACCAGTAAACGGAGCCGGGGCCATTGTAATCTACCCAACCTTGGCCATGGCTATTGGGCCCGCGCGCTGTTGTGGCGACGACGACGCCTTGAGCTTGCGCTGCGCGGCTGGACGTCGCCAGCGCGAAGTGTCAAAATCTCTGAAATCGTCACACGGTTCCTTTTCACGGCAGGGCCTTCCCATGCAACGCCGCATCATGCTCGTCGGATTGTTGGCACTGTGCGTGTTCCACGCAGTGAGCGAGAAATCGATCGGGCAAACTGCAAATGCCGCATCGCCGGCGGTGCGGATCGGCGCCGTGGCTTCGTCTCCGGGGACCGTGGTGGTGTTTCAAGATCTGAAGCGATACTTGAATCGCCACGATTTTTCCTCCGACTTTGTGCTGTATTCCAACTACGACGCCCTCGTTGCGGCACTTGACCGCGGGGAAGTGGAGATCGCCTGGAACACGCCTCTGGCGCACGCCCAGTTTCATGTCAAACAGAACTGCTCCAGCCAAACCCTGGTCATGCGGGATGTGGATCGCGCGGTGCGGTCCGTGCTGCTGGTTCGTGAGGATTCGGGCATCGAGTCGCTCAACGACTTGGCGGGTAAGCGCCTGATTCTCGGCAGCGAAGAAGCCGCCGAAGCGACCGTGCTGCCCTTGCACTATCTGGCAAAAGGCGGCCTAGGCTCTGTTGACGATTCGGTCTGCTTCAGGTTAAACACTTGCGGTCGGAATTGGAATTCCGATTGCACCCTGGAGGCTCGGATGCCATGCGGT
>JAWXBP010000240.1 GCA_034440135.1 Planctomycetia bacterium | reverse complement strand
GATTCAGGCGGCGGGATTTCCGCGCCTGTTTCCGCAGGGTCGCCTGGCGAGAATTCATGGATGTGCTCGGCAATGTAGAAGGTGTCAACTCCTGAGAAGCAACATCAAACGCCGAATCGGAAATCGCGCACTGCGCCGTGAAGGGGAATCCCCGGCGATCCAGGCCCAACAGGGCCGCGGCGCGAATGACCAAGATGAGAATCGAGAAGAGTCTGTCGTACATGGCAATCCTAGCTCATAATGACACGCCTGTCAGGTGGAACATTGGCGGCCAGCCTGCTGCGATGCTTCACCCCCTCGTATGGCACGGGAATCTGGCGAAATATTGAGCAAATCTGCCAGGAATATCGCCATCTTCGACATGCCGAGCCCTGAATGGCCAACAGAATTCGCATTTGATCCACTTCGAGGTTGCTCGCCCCCCTGCTAATTCACTACCTGTAGAAGCGGCCGGATACGACGAAGCGTCATAATTCCGTCCAGCGTGACTTTGCTGCCAGCCACCTCAATAACTTCCAGGGATCTCGATTGGCCTAAAGTTAGCAAGCCCTCATCCGTGACGTTCGTCCCGCGGAGTGAGACGCGCTGGAGCTGCGGCATAGCTGCTAGCCATACCGTTCCTGCGTCGGTAACAGCTGTCCTATCGAGCGCTAGCCAGCGCAGTTGGCCCCCCTGAAGTAAGTAACCAAGGCCGTTGTCGGTAACTTTGGTTTGCTGAAGGTTAAGCATCTGGAGGGCGTCCATCTCGCCGACTGCCGCCATCGCGATGTCGGAGACCTCGGTCTGGCATAGATTTAAGGTGTGCAAGCGCGCCAGCGATTTCATTTGGCTCGCACCTTTGTCGGAGACGCCTGTCCTGGCGAGCGAAAGCGCGATGACCGGGACATGATCGGAAAGCCGAGCCAGTTGCGCGTCGGAGACGGCGGTGAGATCCAGTGTGACGCGCCACACTTCGCCATTGGCCGACGATTCGCTTGCTGCATTCCCGCCTAACTGGCGGATCCATTCCAAATCCGCGTTCATCTCATTGGGCGGCTCGCCGTCCGACGGGGGGGGAGTGGCTTCGCCACGCACAATTGGCACGCGCATTGATTCCTGATTCGGGCTGGCGAAGCGTGTGAACCGGGATGACACTGCGAAGTCGCCGGCCCTGCCGACGAGTGCCATTCCTAGCAATAGAGCTGACGCCGCCTGGCGCGAAACAACGTCCGCGATTCCGCTTCGGCGAAGCTTGTCGCGCCGGCTGTTGGCGGCCCATTCGACTGAGACCCGGGGCGAACTTCCTTGCGTCCGTCGAAACGGAAGCGGATGATAGCAAGGATGAGCGCGAATCCTGCGGGGAACGGCTAATTGCAGCCATCCGGCAACGCTCTTTTGCAATGAGGACACGGACCTGTGAAAATGCATCGTCTTGATCGAGCCGGCCTGAAACGTGCGGAATTTCGCCGGATCCGCACCTTGATGGTTGCTGGTCTGTGCCTGCTGTTCACTCCGCTCGTAGCCCAAGCGACGCTGCTGACAAACGGCGGCTTCGAGCAATCCGTATCAACCTCCGGCGGCGTGCCATTGGTCCCGGGCGTCTGGCAAGGGGACTATTCTCAGATCGTTTTTGCTGCGCGAGGAGTTCAGGCTTACGATGGCCAAGGAATGTTGCGTTTCATCGCCACGCGACCGCTGCCGCCCGGAGATATCTCCACTGGCAGTGAAGTCTTTCAAATGGTGGATTTGACCCAACACCGCACATTAATCTCCACTGGCTTCGCCGCGGCTCGCCTGACGGCCCAGTTTAATCGCGTGCCCGGCGACGAACAAACGGACGAGCGATTTGGCCTTGGCTTATATTCGTCGGACAACCTATCCGGCGTGCTAAACCCAACCACGTTGCCTCGATTGGAGAGCACTATGTTGAGCGACTCCAATCCCGCCACTTGGGAGCAGCATACGCTGACTTGGATGCTTCCCAGTGAAACGGTTGGAATATACGCCCTGGTAGAAGCTTCGGAGAATATCTTCAACGACCGTACCACTATCGAATTCGATGGGCACTATGCCGATGGGGTGACTCTGGACGTTTTTCCGGCGATCCCCGGAGACACGAACGGAGACGGCAAGGTCAACGTTGTCGACCTGATCAACGTTCGCAACAATTTCGGTGAGGTTGGCGAAATCGGATTACTCGGAGATGCATTTCCGCCCGACGGTCGGGTAAACATCACGGACCTCAACCTAGTCCGAGGCAATTTCGGCGGTGGGCTACCGACGGCCGTCCCCGAGCCAAGCTCCCTTGCGTTTGCAGCTGCTGTGGCGCTCGTGATCGGCGTCGGGCGGTCGCGGCATTGCCGTGGGCCGCATTGAAGTACGCAACCGGTTGATGCAATTAGACTTGCGATCCATTTCTTGGCGAAACAGGAGCCAAACGGAGGTCCGCAACAACCGGAACAACCGCCACGTGTAGGGTGTGCGCTCACGAATTTCCCAGAAAACGCAAATCAACCAATTGACACGATCCCTCCCACGATTAAGATCAGCACTGTGCAGCAGCGTTCCCGCCATTGATCGTCATTTTCTACACCATGAGTCGGAGGTTCCCAATGAGACAGTTGCTGAGGGCAGCGGCAGCCGTGGCTTGCTTGTCAATCGTTTTCTCGGTCGCGACGCCGGCAGTTGATGCTTCGGTCATTACCGCGGCGAAGGCCACCAATTCCGGCGTGGCTCCATCGGTGGGCTCGGGCGTCACCCTGAACGTTGGCGGCTGGAACGCCGGTGGCACCGGTCCCTTCACCTACGATGTGAGTGTTAATCCGGACAACATTCGGTTCCGCACGATTTCGGGCGACTCTTCGACCAGCGCCTTCGTGTCCTTCTGCATTGAAGTCAACCAACACACGGACGGCTTTGGGGTCGACGAAGAGTACGAAGTGATCGCTTTGGAAGACGCGCCGAAGCCGGACACCGCGCTGACGAACCTGGATTTTGGCAACACGGCCAATGTCCTGCGGAGAATGTGGTACCAGTTGATCTCGTCGCAATTCCCGGGCAGCCCCGATGTGCTGAACGTTGCGAATGCGAAAGTCGCGTTCCAGATGGCGGTTTGGGAACTGGTCTATGACACCGGTACCGACTTGAGCTCTGGCTTGTTCACCGCGAATCAGCCGGGCGGAACCATCGCATTGCTGGCCCAGTCCTATCTGGATAGCGCCGTCGCCACTGTTGGTCAGAAGAAGGCGAATCTGTACGCCTTGTCGCCGACCGACGGCTTGGGCCAAGATCAAGTCATCGAGATCATCCCCGAGCCGGCTTCCGTGCTGGCCTGGACGCTGATCGGCGGCTGCTTCGTTGCGGGCCATCGCATTCGTCGCGGCAAGTGGAATTTGGGCTAAGGGCCTTAGTAGCTCTGATCGCTCAGCAAGCTCTCGTCGGGTGGCAGGAGATCGGCTCCTGCCACCTGGCTCGCTTGATTCGGCACCCATGACTTGAATCAACTTGGTGGAATACATGTATCAATTCTGGCGTACAAAATCCGCGAAGCTGACCGGGGCCCTGCTGGCTCTGGCCCTCGTGGTATCGGGTTTCGGGATCGCTCAGGCGAATCCTGTGCTCGACGAAGACCTGGAGGTCGGCGATAAAGTCTGGTTCCGTGATCGTGAAGGCAACATTGGCGGCGGCGAGTATGGCACCGTGAAGTTGCCGGCGACGAATTCGACGCCGGATTTGTTCCGCACTTTTTGTGTGGAGCGAAATCAGTCGTTGGATTTCTCCGACAAGGGATTTTTCGTCTCTGCCATTTCGGACCATACGTCCTCGGGCAAGGCCTTGGATCCCATGGCAGCGTTTCTCTATTGGCATTTCCGGATGGGCACGTTGGCGGGCTATAGCTACGGGAATAACACCGCTGCACATATCCTGAGTGCCAACGGGTTGCAGGCCGCGCTGTGGTTGATTCAGAAGGAGTCAGGCTATACGTCGTATAGCAGCAGCACCTTCAAGGGGCTCAACGACGACATTGAAGCAAAGGCGAAGGTCTTCGTCGACCTGGCCAAGTCGAAAGTGCTGGACGGTACCTGGACGGGTATCGGACTTGTGCGGGTCGCCCAGATCGTCTGGTCGGATCGCTACACGGTCGACAAGTATGGCAAGAAGAAGTATTCGCATCGCAAGGGCGATCCTGCACAAGACGTATTGATCTTGATTCCCGAACCGGCTTCCATCGTTTTCTGGCTCACCGCCGGAAGCATGGCTGGCGTCGGAGCGGTAATTCGGCGACGCAGGGAAGCCCTGGCGGTCTAACTGCTTCGATTCGCTGGTCTGCACTGATGTGATCTTTCAGAGCCATCCCGCACGGGATGGCTCTTTTCATTGGTTGCAAGCATTCGTCGGAGGCTCATGGTGCGCTGCCGGCCGACGGTGCACGCTTTCGGTTAATGCCACGGCAAGATCTCGGTTCCCTGGCGGTACGGCGGCTCGTGACCGCCTTGTCGTCCAGCGCCACCGGCAACTATATTTCTCGCCATGGCTGTCGATCCCATCGGAACCCGCGTCGGAGCCGTGAATTACTTGAACACCAAACCGCTAGTGTTTGGGTTGAGGGATTTGGCGCCGCACGTGGAATTGCATTTCGATCTTCCCAGCCGTCTGGCCGACGGACTGGCCGCCGGGCGGTACGACATCGCACTCATTCCATCGATCGAGTATTTCCAGGGCAGAAATTACGCGATCGTTTCCGACGCTTGCATCGCTTGCCAAGGCCCGGTGTTGAGCGTGAAGCTCTTTAGCCGCGTGCCGCCGGCTCGGATTCGCAGCCTGGCGTTGGACGAAGGCTCCCGAACGAGCGCCGCGCTGGTTCAGATTCTGCTTCGCAAGCGTTTTGGATTGCGGCCGGAATTGACCGCCTTGCCGATTGGCGATTCGCTGGCTCAGGCGAACGCCGATGCGGTGTTGTTGATTGGCGATCGCGCCATGCATTCACCGCTGGAGCGCTTTGAGTGCGTGTGGGATCTTGGCGACGAGTGGCAGAGATTCACGGGTCTTCCCTTTGTTTTTGCCATGTGGGTCGCACGCGCCGACACCGATTTGTCGGGCATCGGAGATACGCTGGCCGCGGCCCGCGATCTCGGAGTGCGAAACCTGAACGAAATCGCCGAACGCGAGGCCGCGCCGTTGGGTCTCACGCGACCGGAATGCCTGGACTACCTGCGAGACAACCTTCATTTCTACTTGGGCGAAGCGGAACTCCGCGGACTCGCCACTTTTTACCGGTTCGCCGCCGAACTTGGGCTGGCGCCGGAAGGACTCGACCTTGGAATCGCCATTGATCAACCTGCTCGATAAGGCGGTCGCCGGCGAGCGACTTGCCCCCGCCGAGGGCCTGCGGCTGTTGCAGTCGCACGACCTGACTGCGCTTGGCCGCGCCGCCGACGCCGTCGTGCGCCGCTTGCATCCGGAACCATTCCGCACGTTCAACATCGATCGCAACATCAATTACACGAACGTCTGTACTGCCGTCTGCGACTTCTGCGCTTTCTATCGCAAGCCAAAGCACGACGAAGGCTATGTCCTCGATCGCGAAGTGCTGTTGAAAAAAATCGAGGAAACGGTGGCCCTCGGGGGCGATCAAGTTCTGATGCAGGGCGGGCTCCACCCGGAGTTTAAGCTGGAGTGGTACGAGGAATTACTCCAGGACATCAAGCGCCGGTTCCCGCAGGTGAATGTCCACGGCTTCAGCCCGCCGGAGATTCATCACTTCACCAAAGTCTCGAAGCTTCCGCTAAGAACGGTGCTGGAGCGCCTCAAAGCCGCGGGCCTGGGCAGCCTACCGGGAGGCGGCGCCGAGATTCTCGTCGATCGCGTCCGCGCCGAGATCACACGCGGAAAAGTGATGACGGACGATTGGCTGAACGTCTGTCGCGTCTGGCACGAGTTGGGCGGAATCGGCAGCGCGACTATGATGTTCGGCCACGTGGAAACGTTGGCCGAGCGGATCGAGCATCTGGAGCGATTGCGGCAACTCCAAGACGAAACCGCAGGCTTCACAGCGTTCATCTGCTGGACGTTTCAGCCGGAGCACACGGATCTCGCGCACATCCCGGCGGCCGGATCATTCGAGTATCTGAAGACTTTAGCCGTGAGCCGCCTCTACCTCGACAACTTCGCCAATATTCAATCGAGTTGGGTCACCCAGGGGCTGAAGATCGGCGAGCTCTCGCTCCTTTACGGCTGCAATGACATGGGCAGCCTGATGATCGAGGAGAACGTCGTGGCGGCCGCTGGCACCGTCCACCACCTGACGCTCGATCAAATCAAGGGAGCGATTCGCGAGGCCGGCTACATCCCGCAGCGCCGCAACGTCTTCTACAACTACGTCGATGAACCCGAAACTGCGGCGACCAGTGCCTGACCGCGAACAACTCCTGCGCCCGACGCTACCAGTTCCACACCATACCGACCGTCGGGCCGTGATAGATCAACGTGCCGTTGTCATCCACTTCCGCCGGGCCTTGGGTGAGGATGTTGAAATCGCGTTGAAGGTTGTTCATGCCAAGCGCGAGGCCGTCGATTCCCATTGCCTGGTAGCCGGCGATCACCGTCAGGCGCGGAAACAACTGAAAGCAACTTTCGATGCGGACATCGCCCATAAAGGCCGTGGCGCCGGTTTGGGCTTCGCCCGAGAAGTCAGCGGCGCCCACGGAAAAGAAATCGGTGCTCTGACGGGCGGAATTGCCGAAGACGCCCACTTTGCCATCGAGGTTGAGCCACCAGCGTTGACTCGCTCGATAGATGACGTTGCCGCCGATCTGCCCGCCGATGAGGTCGTTCGTGGTAGCAACATCAATTTGGCGCGTCGTGCCAAACTGCGCCGGCACGCTCGTTGAAGAAAGGTACTGAAAAGTCTCCTCCACGTTGACATAACGCACACCGCAAAGCAGCACCGCCTCGAAGGCGCCGCAACGAATGGGGGCGCGATACCGGATATTGATTTCGGCGCTGTTGAAGTCGGACGTGTCGCTGATCGTCACCCGATCGTTGTAATCCAAGCCCACGATAGCGGCCGGGTTCCCGAATTGCGAGAAAAAGGAGAACAGGTTTCCATCCCCGCCAAGTGCGTTCGGCGATTCGTTGCGCACGGTAACGGTATCGTCCCAATGTTGCTGACCGAGGTAAGTGCCTTCGACGCGAAAGTAGTCGTTGATCGTTCGACCCAACGTGAAGCGCACGCCGGGGCGCAATTCATGATCCAGGTCTTCGGTCGACAGCGCCTCCGGTCCTCGGGCGCCTTGAGTCGCGACGGTGAAATCTTCGCCGTTATCTCGTGTCAGGAACACGCCTTCGAAGCCGGCGTACCAGCGAGGCATGTCGGTCCAAGACGGCAAGGGGAGATTCGCGTAGCCGTTTCCGTAGTTGACGTTGCCCCAGACGGTGTCGCAGTTGCCGCAGTTGGAGTTCTGGCGGGCCTGCTCTTCCGTCGCGACGCCCCCCTCCCAGGGATGAAACGCGGCAGGCTGCTCGCTGCCCCACGGATCAAAGGGAGCAACCGCAGGAGCGGTCACGGCGCCGACGGGCTGTTTGGCCTTGGTTTCCGCGGACACGATGCCAGGCGCCATGAGCAGCCCGCCACAGGCCCAGGCTACGCGGCGTAAGTTGATGGACGCGAACTGCATCGGTTTCCCCTCGTGTAGGCGCCGGACAGCTTGCGCAATCGGCAACGCCGCCCCTAGACTTTCTTCGGCAGGCGCGATCGGCAAATCCAGCAAAGTCGGCGTCTTCCGTCGGAAGCGAACCGTTTGCCCCAATTAACTGGGGAAGCGGCGATGACGCGGCGGCACACTATAAGCCCAGTGACGGCCCTAACAGTCGTGGGTGATGGTCGCGACTTTGGCGGCCTTCCCCGGGGCTTAGTCAGAGTCGCGCCCCTATTCCTATTCCGCCAGCCCTCATACCACTGCCTCCGCGATTCTGGCAAAATGAGTGGACTGGTCGCCGACTTAGGAAGAACGCGAATCGCCATGGACCCGATGCCCGCAACTCGCGAGGAACACCAAGCTTACCTCCGCATCCTGGCCAACGTGACGCCTGGCGAGCGCATGAAACGAGCGATGGACCTCTCGGACATGGGTCTGCGCATGCTAAAAGTCAATCTACGGCGACGCATTCCAGAACTGGACGAGGAGCGGCTGCATCGACTTTTTTTGGAGCGATCGGAGCAGTGTCACAATCGGGAGTATTGATGCATCTCGTCGATACGCATGCTCATCTCACTCAGGATGATTTCGAGGGTGACCGCGCCGAGGTCGTCGCCCGCGCCGCAGAAGCCGGTGTGGCGCAGATCATTGCGATCGGTTATTCCGCGACGACGAGCGCAGCGGTGGTTCGCTTAGCCGCCGGATATCCCAATGTGTACGCCGCCGTGGGAATCCAGCCGAACGACTGCGCGCAGGCGGGACCGGGCGATTGGGACGCCGTCGTGCAACTTGCCAAGAGTCCTAAGGTCGTGGCCATCGGCGAAACGGGGCTCGATCGCTACTGGGACTACTCGCCGCTGGAACTGCAACAAGCGTATTTCGATCGCCACCTGCGACTGGCGCAGCAACTCGACCTGCCCGTCGTGATTCACACCCGCGAAAGCGACGCCGAAGTCTTGGCGATGCTTCGCGAAGCGGCAGCGCGAGGTCCATTGCGCGGCGTGATGCATTCCTTCACAGGCACGGCCGAAACCGCGGCGGAATGCATCGAACTCGGCATGTACATTAGCTTCGCCGGCATGGTCACGTTCAAGAAAAACGACGCGTTGCGAGCCGTCGCCGCGACGATCCCCGCTGACCGCATTCTGGTGGAAACGGATAGCCCTTACCTCGCCCCGCAGCCGAACCGCGGAAAACGCAACGAGCCAGCATTCGTAGCCCATACGGCGCGCTGCCTGGCGGAAGTGCGCGGCGTCGAACTGGCCGCGTTTGCCGCGCAAACGACCAAGAACGCACAACGATTGTTTCGCTTGCCACGCGCGGTGTAAGCCCAGGGAAGGCCCTCGAGATCGTGGAGGACGGAACGATTTCGAGGGCCTTCCCTGGGCTTGGTGCTGCCGGCGCAATTACAATCAACGCTGCCACTAAGCCGCGATTCCGTAAAAAGCCCCGGCACACCGGAGATCATCGCCATGCGTCCCTTCGCATACCTGCTCGGTGCGTTGCTGGCCTGGCCCGTGGCAATGGCCTGCGCCGCCGACGGGAATCGTCTGGCGTACCTAGATGAGTGCGATCCGTACTACCCGCACCGTGACTTCGCGCGGCTAACCACGCCGCAGTGGGTCGGCGAGCCGGGCGTCGAGGCGGTCGTGATCCTGGCGATCGACGACATGCGCGATCCCGCCAAGTACGAAGCGTATCTGCGGCCCATTCTCGACCGGCTTAAGCAGATTGACGGCCGGGCGGCGATGAGCATCATGACCAACCAGGTCGACACCAACGACCCGCAGTTGCAGGCTTGGCTCAAGGAAGGCGTGAGTCTCGAATGCCACACGCTGGATCATCCGTGCCCGCTCCTGAAGGACGGCGACTTCGCCAAGGCTAGCGCTACGTATCACGGCTGCGTGGATTTGCTGGCGTCGATTCCCAACAACCTGCCTGTTGCGTTTCGGATGCCTTGCTGCGATTCGCTGAACATGGTGAGTCCGCGGTTCTTCTCGGAGATACTCAACAAGTCATCGCCTGGCGGCCATCGCTTGATGATCGATTCGTCGGTCTTCAACGTCATCACGCCCAATGATCCTGAATTGCCGCGCGAACTGGTCTATGAGCCAGGCACTACCAAGGATCGCTTCCGCAAATACTTGCCGTTCCCATCGTTCGTCAACACGATCGAGGACTATCCGTATCCCTACATGATCGGCGAGCACTGCTGGGAGTTTCCCTGCGTGGTTCCCAGCGACTGGGAAGCACAGAACATCCAGCAGCCGAACAATCCAAAGACGGTCGAGGACTTAAAGGCGGCTCTCGACTCCGTCGTGATCAAGCAGGGCGTATTCAATCTCGTATTTCATCCGCACGGGTGGATTCGCGCGGAGCAAGTTGTGGAGTTGATCGATCATGCCGTTGCCTCGCACGGTTCAAAGATTCGGTTTCTGTCGTTCGCTGAAGCGGCAAAGTATCTCGAATTGTGGGGCTTCGGCGGAACAAAACAAGGAATGCGCACCCTTGACATTGACGGCGACGGGTGGATGGACTTCGTGACAACCGCCAATGGAAATACTCAGTCGTTTGTAAAATGGGACAACAAAAGTCGCACTTTCACTAGTGGAATCTTTGACTCATCGCGCGGTAAAGCGGCGCTTGGCGTGATTGAACGCGATTCGCGTTCGGCAATGATCACGAAAGATGTGCATTCGTTGAACGAGTATCGATTTCACAAGGACCAACTTAAACAATTCCGTGACTTTGGGATCGAGACGAAGGCTTTTGACGTGCGAGGAAAACCGATTGCACTTGCGCCAGACGATCAAGAGGCACTACGAGGATTGGACGTCAACTGGCTCGACCACCGCCTCCGCGATCTCGACGGCGACGGAATCTGTGAACTGCTGATCACACCGAAGCAAGGCGCCGTCGTCATCCTCGGCCTGGACAAAGAGGATCGCTGGCGCCGCCTGACCTTCACGTTGCCGGCGGAAACGGCAATCGTCGATGCAGAAAAACACGACGCCGGCCTGCGGTTCGTCGACATCGACGAAGACGGCGATCTCGACGTGCTGTTCTCCAACGAAGCGCGGTTCTCGCTCCATCTCTTCGAGTCCCTCGAAAAAGGCTGGTCGCGCGAGATTCTGCGCGGAAATCAAGGGGACGCGCGCTCGATTCCGCCCATCGTGCGCAACGGCACGAACAACGGCGCCTGGTTTCATTCCCGGCATCTCTGGGTGCAGAACGAAGACACGGCGCGGTTACCCGATTTGGTCGATCGGCGTTCCTTCAACGAACTGCTCGGCAACGCGGAGTTAGGGCCGCGATCCCCGGAAGCCTCGCTCAAAGGTATGCGCGTGCGGCCAGGATTGAGGATCGAGCTGGTTGCCGCGGAGCCGCTCGTAATGGACCCAGTGGCATTCGATTGGGGTCCCGACGGCAAGCTCTGGGTTGTCGAGATGGGAGACTATCCGCTGGGTGCGGACAACGCCGGCGCGCCCGGCGGGCGCGTGCGGTATCTCGAAGACACCAACGGCGACGGCAAATACGATCGCTCGACGCTGTTCCTGGACGGCCTGAGCTATCCCAACGGCGTGATGGCGTGGGGCCGCGGCGTGCTCGTGAGCGCCGCGCCGGAAGTATTCTATGCCGAAGACACCGATGGCGATGGCCGCGCCGATAAACGCGAGGCGCTCATCACGGGCTTCGGCGAAGCGAATCCCCAACATCGCGTCAACGGTTTCACCTGGGGACTCGACAACTGGGTGCATTGCGCGATGGGCGAAAGCGGCGGCGCGATTCATTCCGTGCGGCGCAACGACGACGCGGAACTCGGCAATCGCGATTTCCGTTTCCGCCCGGCGACCGGCGAGATCGATCCGCAAACTGGCTCGACGCAATATCAACGTATCGCCGACGACTGGGGCAATTGGTTTGGCTCCGATAACATCCATCCCCTTTGGCACTACGTGCTGCCGGATGAATACCTGCGGCGCAACCAGCACGTCGCAGCACCGCAAGTCTTGAGAGAAGTGCCGGAAGTCCTCGGCGCGGCTCCGGTCTTTCCAACAAGCCGCACGCTGGCGCGCTACAACGATTTTCACCTGTCGAACCATATCACCTCGGCTTGCGGCGTCGGCTTTTACCGCGACGATCTGCTCGGCGCCGACCTCGCAGGCAACGCCTTCGTTTGCGAGCCCGTGCATAACTTGGTCCATCGCCAGGTGCTCACTCCGCAAGGCGTGTCCTTCACCGGTCGCCGCGCCGACGATGAACAGCAGCGCGAGTTCCTCACGTCGACCGACAACTGGTTTCGTCCCGTGATGATCCGCACCGGGCCCGACGGCGCGCTCTACGTGGCGGATTTCTATCGCCAGGTTCTGGAGCATCCCGAGTGGATCCCCGACGACATCGAAGCCAAGATCGACGTCCGCGCCGGGTACGAACGCGGGCGCATCTACCGCATCGTGCCGGTCGGGGAGCCATTGCGCAAGGTGCCCAAGCTGAATGAACAATCCACCGAACAACTCGTCGCCCAACTCGAAAGCCCGAACGGCACGCTGCGCGACATGACGCAACGATTGCTTGTGGAACGCGCCGACCGCGGCGCAATCGAGCCGCTTCAACAGCTCGTTGGGAACGGCGATCGCGCCACGGCGCGGCTGCATGCTCTTGGTGCGCTCGATGGATTGGCGGCGCTCGATGAAGCCACGGTGGTTGCAGCCCTGCGCGACGAACATGCAGGCGTTCGCCGTCACGCCCTGCGACTCGCGGAACGTTTTGCAAAAGGAGACAACGCAGTCGCTAAAGAACTGCTTGATGATCGCTGGTTGTCACCTCACGAAGCTGAGCTCGTGAAGTTGCAGTACGTCTGCACGATCGGCGCTATGCCTGCGGGATCCGCGACACTTCCACTGGCGACACCCTTGCTCACGGATTGGGAGAACGTCTATCGGCGATCCGCCGTGCTCAGTTCGCTGACGCCCGAGAATCTGCCGCTGTGCGCGCGAGTGGTGTGCGAAGCAGATCTCAACGCCGGGCCTACACCGGAGTTGATGCGATCCCTAGCGGACTTGGCGCTGGCGTTCGATGATCGGTCAACCTGCGGAAGGCTACTGGAACGCGCACTTGAGTCGCAGTCCAATGAAGCAAGTCAACTCGCACGAACGGCCGGCGTTCTTAGCGCGCTCCGCGAGCGCGACGTCACGCCCGCAGCGTTGTTCGCCGAGGATCCCCTCGCGGCGGAACGCGTTGAAGCAGCGTTGATGAAGCTCCGGCAAACGTCCGCCGCGGCCGTCGCGGACGAAAAAGCGTCGGTGGAACTTCGTTTGGCTGCTTTGGAAATCATTTCTCAAGATGAGTCCGGTGCGACGTTAGACTTAATCGAGTCTCTCTTGACGTCTTCCGCGCCGACGGAATTGCTGAATGCCGCGATCGAGCGTCTGGCCGCGATGGAGTCTGACGTCGCGTTCGACACCTTGCTCAACGCGTGGCGGACGCTGACGCCGCAGGTGCGCGCGCAGGCGCTCGAGGCATGTTTTCAGCGACCGCAACAAGTGTTGCGAGTGTTAAAGTCGCTCGAAAATGGCAGGATTCACGCAGGCGATTTCGACGCGGATCGCCGCCAGCGTTTTGCCGTAAGCGCCGGTCGACAGCTTCGGGAACGTGTCATCAAGGCGCTGTCCGCGGAGATCGACACGGATCGTCGCCAGGTCGTCGAGCAATTTCAAGACGTACTTGCGATCAGTGCCGACGCCGAACATGGCGCCGTCGTATTCCGAGAAAAGTGCGCGGTCTGCCATCGCCTAGGCAATGTCGGCTTTGCGATCGGAGCGGACTTAGCCGCGCTGACCGACAAATCGCCGTCTTCGTTGTTGGTCGCGATCCTCGATCCCAATCGCGCGCTCGAAACCAAGTTCGTCTCCTACACCGCGCAAACCAGCGACGGCCTGACACATACCGGGATGCTCGTCGATGAATCCGGCGCGAGCATCACGTTGCTCGGCCAGGAAGATAAGCGAGCCATCATCCCGCGAGGTCAGTTGGAGGCCCTCGAATCGACCGGCAAATCGCTCATGCCGGAAGGACTGGAGAAAGACCTCTCCAAGCAAGACCTTGCCGACGTAATGGCCTTCGTGGCGAAGCTGCCGACGCCGCGCAAGGAATTCCCCGGCAACACGCCCGACCTGGTACGGGCGGACGAACACGGCACCTTCAAACTCACCGCGGTGCTGGCAGAAGTTTATGGCCCGACGTTAATCTTTGAACCAGGGCGCCAGAACCTCGGTTTCTGGGGCAGCGAAAGCGACCGCGCCGCGTGGAACCTAATGGTTGAACATCCCGGTCGCTATCGCGTTTGGCTCCACTACGCTTGCCACCGCGATACTGCCGGCAACCCGTTTCAAGTGCAATGCGGCGAACAGCGACTCAAGTCCGAGGTCCGGGGCACCGGCACTTGGGACTATTACCGCCGTGTGGAAATCGGCGAACTCCAACTGATCCCCGGCGACCACCGCCTCACCCTCCGCTCCGACGGTCCGATCGCCGGCCACTTGATGGACTTGTTCGAGTTGAGCCTAGAGCGCGATGAGTAGAGATGCGCTACGGAGGCAGGGCGGTGAATGTCGAATGGTTTGACTACTTATTCTTGAGCAGTCGATCCACCGCGGCGCCGATGTCAGGGTCGCGCATCAGCGACGTGCCGACCAACATGGCGTTGAATTCCGCGGCGGCGAGTTGATCGACGTCGGCGCGGGTGGCGATGGCGCTTTCGGCGACGGCCAGGCAGTCGCCGGGGATGCGCTTGCGTTCGCGCAACGCGTGCTGAAAATCGACTTCCAGGGTGTGCAGGTTGCGATTGTTGATGCCGATCAGCGTGGCGCCGGCTTCCAGGACGCGGTCGAGATTCTCCGGATCGAAGTATTCCACGAGGGGCGTGAGGCCCAACTCGATCGCCTCGTTGTGCAGCGCGCGAAGGTTGCAATCATCGAGGCATTCGGCGATCAACAGCACGGCGTCGGCGCCGGCGGCACGGGCTTCGACGAGCTGATAACTGTCGACAATAAAATCTTTGCGCAGGACCGGCAGCCGCACCTTGGCGCGAACCTCGCGGAGGTAATCGAGCTTGCCTTGGAAGTATTTCTCGTCGGTGAGGACGCTGATGCAGGTCGCGCCGTGGGCTTCGTAGATCGCGGCGACTTCGGCGGGCGTGCGATCGGCGCGAATCGAACCTTGCGAAGGACTGGCAAGCTTCACTTCGGCGATTAAGTGGACGCCGGGCACGCACAACGGCGTGAAAAAGTCGCGAACCTTGGGAGCGTCTTTCAAACTGGCGCGGAGTTCCTTGAGCGGCCGCGACGCCTTCGCGGCTTCGACTTCGGTGCGCTTGTGCTCGACGATCTCACGAAGTTTGCTCATGGCGGCGCGCGTCTCGACGATGGCTCAACAGCGTTTCAATCACAACCTGATTCGCTTCCGGAAATCTTAGCTGACTCAACTCGCTCGCATCCACCCATCGAAACGGGGGCTTCGGCGTGGCGTCTGTTTCGTTCGAAACCCGCGCACTAAAAAAATGCAATCGTAGCTGACCGTGGGCATAGGTGTGTTCGACGACCGGAACGATCAGATCCTCAACTTCAATCGAAAGTCCCGTCTCCTCCAGGCATTCGCGTCGTGCGGTTTCGGCGGGAGTCTCGCCCGTTTTCACTTTGCCGCCGGGGAATTCGTCGTGTCCGGCCAGCACGGCTCGTTCATCACGAATGCCGACAAGGTATCGATCGTTACATTCCACTACGGCGACGGCGATGTCGTGTCGGTCTGTCATTCGTTCGTCCAACCCGCAGTCCAAAAGGCCGATTCATCGTTCAGGTCCCAGACCTTTCCGTTGTCATCGAACGCGATTTCCACCCACCCGGGACTACCAAATCGCTTGTAAACCCAATCCGAATCGCCCGAATTAATTGGCGGCCCTAGGATCTGTCGGATTTCGACTTGCGTCATCCCAACTTTGACCTGATTCAATTGATAGCTGGGAATCGTCGGCCCGAACACGCGAATCAACGCAGCGAGGCAGAGCGCATTCAGGAGTATCAACAACAGCAGCGAACGGAGACGAAAGGTCGGCCACGCCATTTAAAGCTCTCCGCGACTCCGCGGTTCAACTCGGCTGCCCCTTGTAGGCATCCAACATCCGGCCCGGCGAGCCCATGATGTTGTAGCCGCAGTCGACGTGGAGGATTTCGCCCGTGATGCCGTCGGAGAGGTCCGAAAGCAGGAAGCCGCCGGAGCGGCCGACTTCTTCCGGCAGGACGTTGCGCCCCATCGGCGACATCTGTTCGTAGAGCGGCACCATGTCGTCGACGCCGGCGCCGCGGCCGGCCAAGGTGCGGACCGGGCCGGCGCTCACCGCGTTCACGCGCACGCCGCGCGGGCCGAGATCGTACGCGAGGTATTTGACGACGCTATCGAGCGCCGCCTTGCAGATGCCCATTACGTTATAACCGGGCACGCACTTTTCGCCGCCGAAGTAGGTCATCGTCAGGATGCTGGCCCGCGGGCTAAGGATGTCTTTCGCAGCGTTCGCGACGGCGAGTAGGCTGTAAGCGCTGATTTCCATAGCCATCAGAAAACCGGCGCGGCTGGTTTCGACGGTATCCCGTTTGAGATCCTCCAGCGACGCGTGGGCGATCGAATGGAGCAGGAAGTCGATCTGCCCGAACTCCTCCTTGGTCTTTTGCATCACGGCGCGGATGTCGTCGTCGTTTTGGACGTTCATCGGGACCAGGAACTTGGCCGACGGGTGCTTGTCGGTCAATTGGGCGACCCGATGGCGATTCCGCTGCCGGGCGTCGTCCGCCTTGTCCGGCAAATGGCTGAATCCACAGACGGCCCCTTCTTCCATGGCGAACTGGGCGATCGACCAGGCGATCGAATGGTCGTTCGCGACGCCGAGCACGAGTCCCTTTTTGCCTTCGAACAGCTTCATATCATGCACCTTGCCTGGCGCCCGACCACGGGCGGTGAAGTTAACCCTAACGCCGGAAGCAGTTTACCGGCGGCCCAGCCAACTTCCCAGGGGCGTGCCAGGACGGGTCATCTCCTATTGGCCGATAGGGTGTTTTCACGAATCCAAGTGATTCCACTGGACAGTCGATGTGTATTCCATATGATTCAATTGCTGGGCTTCGTACTCGATTAGACTTCACACGAATCAGTTCTGATTGCATGACTGCGACACAATTTGACTATCTGACGACACTTTCACGGCATCCGCAGCTGGCGAAAGCGGCTTTGGAGTGGCTGATCGATTTGGACTTACCGGGGACGGAGCAGGCCGCGCCGACGGCCGCGAAACTGCTGGGAGGCGACGCTGGCATGCTCGTCGAACGCCAGGCCGGCGGTTGGGCGGGGCTCTATTCCACAGGGCTGCCGGCGGGTTTTCCGAACGGCCTGGCGGATGAAGCTTTGGACCGGGAACGTTGTTGCCGCGAAGACAACTGGCTCGCGGCGCCTTTGCACGCCCGCGGAGCGCATGGCGAGCTATTTCTCGTGCGATGCGGGCGGCCGCCCGCCGGCGCGGAGATTCAGGAGCAAATGGCGGCGGTGGCGCGCTTGCTGGGCGAGATCGTTGGCCAGGCGCGACGCCGTTCCAGCGAACGGCAGCGGTTGGAACGGTTGCGGACCATTTTGG